>JBCDHL010000121.1:0-6449 GCA_038750095.1 Chlamydiota bacterium | reverse complement strand
TCAGAACATTCCTCTTCAGAACTGAACTCTATAGCTTTGAAGTTAAAATGAAGACATGTTGGTTCTTCATTATTTTGTTTTGAGGGGTTTGATAGGGTCTCAATCTTTTCGTTCAAAATTTGAGTAGTGATTGAATCTGACACTTTTTGAGCAAGAGTTTCTATATTTTCATCTATTTTTGCTTCCCAAGAATTTTTCTTTTGGTCCTGATTGCTTTTTAGTTCTAAAAATTTATTTCTAGCGTCTTCAAGTGCGGTCGTAGGTGCTTCAGTAGTTGTATTCAGCATCATCTAACTCCTTTTTGTAATGTTAATTCGGTATATCATAAAAAAATTATGATGGATAGAGTTAAACGATTTCCCCGTAATGGTAGGTTTTTTTTTCTCCATTATTCAATAATAGTGTCAGAGATCCGTCTGGATTCAAGGACTCAAATTGACCTTTTGTGATTTGATCTTGGTGGTGAAAGTGGAAGGTTTTAGGCTTATAGATTTTTGCCTGAAATGCTTCGAAGAATTTGTCAAATCCCTCTTCCATAAAGATCGCTAAGGATTCGATAAAATGCTCTTCAAGGAGAATTTTAATGGAGTCGCAGTGCTGCTTTTGCCCAGTTTCAATGAGTAGAGATGTTGCATTGGGAACGATTTCACGAATGGTTTCATCAGACATATTGATATTTAGACCGATGCCTACCGCCACGAAGCGGTGATCTTCTATGGGTTTTGTCTCACATAGAATGCCTCCGACCTTTTTCCCCCTAATGACGATGTCATTAGGCCATTTCAGCTGTGCTTCAACGCCAAGTTCATGTATGAGATCGGCAGCTGCTAAGGCTAGAATTTGAGGGATATTAGAAATATATATTTCACCCTCTTCGACAAAAATGCCAAAAGTCATGTATAGATTGACTCCTGTCGGAGACTCCCAGACCCTGTTTAACCTTCCTCTGCCAGCAGACTGACCATCTGTTGTGACAATTGTGATAGCTTCGCGGTCGAATGTCGCAGCGTTTTGCAAAGCCCAGGTATTTGTCGAGTAGATTGTATTGAAGTGATGACGGTCGATTTTCTGTGCCATCATCCTAGGTAGCTCTATGTTTTAAGATCGGTTGTTTTGCTGCAAGCTTTTCATCGAGGCGTGTGACCTCCTGTTTGTGAGGGGCATTTTTCACTAGATCTGGATTCGTCTCGATTTCATCAATAATTTTTTTCAATGCGTCGATAAAACTGTCGAGGGTAGCTTTACTCTCAGACTCCGTGGGTTCTATCAGCATGCACTCTTTGATGATCAATGGAAAATAGACCGTGGGTGCATGGAATCCGTAATCCAGTAAACGCTTGGCAATATCGTAAGCTTTAACCCCTTTATCCAGGTAATTATCGGCCTGGACAACAAACTCATGCATACAGGGCTGTTCGAAGGGAACAGTGAAAAGTTCAGATATTTTCTTTTTCAGGTAGTTGGCATTGAGAACCGCATGCTCCGCAATATTACGCAACCCATAATGTCCGTGTAGTAATATGTAGAGATAAGCACGAAGATTGACGCCGAAGTTTCCATGGAATGTTGACATCTGACCGATACTCATTTCGTTATCCCACTCGATGCCGTATTTTCCATTCTTTTTGTAGACGCGTGGTATTGGTAAGAAATCTTTCAGTCGTTCGTTGCAGAGGACTGGTCCTGAGCCGGGCCCACCTCCACCATGAGGTGTCGAAAAGGTTTTATGAAGATTAATATGCATTACATCGAAACCCATCTCTCCGGGACGGGCAACATTAAGCATCGGATTGAGATTTGCGCCATCATAGTATAGTAACGCACCACACTTATGTAAAATCTTGGAAATTTCCAAAATTTGAGGGCTGAACAGCCCCAATGTATTTGGATTTGTTAACATTAAACCGGCTGTCTTATCAGATGCCAAATCCCTAAGTTGCTCGATATCCATATCGCCTTTTTCATTCGTGCGTATTGATATGGTCTCGAACCCTGCCATCATCGCAGTTGCTGGATTTGTCCCATGAGCATTGTCTGGGATGATCATCTGCGTTCTGGCATGGTCAGCACGCTCTCGATGATAAGCGGCGATCATTTGCACTCCTGTATATTCTCCTTGTGCGCCGGCATTGGGCCCAAGGGTGCCGTGACTCATACCGCTGACTTCGCAGAGCATTCGAATCAGTTCGTACATAATTTCTAGGTTACCTTGAACTAATTCTTCCGGGGCGAGTGGGTGGGTATGGGTAAAAGCTTTCATAGCTGCGCATAGTTCATTGACGCGGGGATTTAACTTCATCGTACAACTTCCCAAGGGATAAAATGTTGTATCGATTCCCATATTCCTATGAGCAAGTCTGCTAAAGTGTCTTGTAATATCTAGTTCCGTGACTCCAGGAAGAGGGATAGGACTTTTTCTGAGGTAATCTTCTGGGGGATCGAACTCTTCAAACGCTGACTCACTTTTTGGAAGGCTGTAGGCCTTTTGCTTTTTTTGCGATTTTTTGAAAATCGTCTGACTATCGTGATATTCCATGTGAACACCTCTTTCTAAGAATAATTGTTTACAAGAGAATCTTGTGTCATGGCTGCCTCCATGACGGAGATATATTTATCGATCTGAGACTTGTTTTTCGTTTCGGTTACTGCAACAAGTAGGCTGTTACCATATTGTGGAAAGTATCTTTCAAGAGATATTCCCGGGACGATCTCATGTTCTGAGAAATATTTCAGTACCTCATCAATGGGACGGACAAGTGTGATCACAAATTCATTTAAGTGTGGAGCTGAGCTGAGTGCGTTTATTCCAGGAATCATTTCTAGCGATTTTTTGAGATACGCTGCACGTCGGTAGTTCGATAGAGCAAGTTCTTTTAATCCTTCAGGACCATACCAAAGGGTTGATACAAGAGCTGATAGTGCACATAACGATTGATTCGTACAGATATTCGATGTGGCTTTTTCCCGACGAATATGTTGCTCACGTGCTTGTAATGTCAGAACGTAACCACGTTTTCCTTTAGTGTCTACTGTTTCACCAACAATTCGTCCTGGCAATTGTCTAAGATACTTTTCTCTACAGGAAATATATCCAGCGTAGGGGCCTCCATACTGCATCGGAATCCCCAAAGGTTGACACTCTCCGACAGCGATATCAGCTCCTAGTTCCTCAGCTGACTGGTACAGGCCATAAACAATCGGGTTAGCACAGAGAAGATTCATTGCTCCTAAAGCCGAGCTTTTTTGGAATAGAGATTGGATGTCATCAATAGAACCAAGGAAATTTGGGTATTGCACCATCAGTCCTGCGGTATTTTCATCGAGATTCTCTTCGATGAAATCGGAGTCTAAAAGGCCTTCGCTTGTTAGCGGAATCTCCACAATGTCAACATCTTGATTCATTGTATACTGATTGATAACAGCGCGATAATGGGGATTAAGGGATCCGGCAATGAGGAGCTTTGTCTTTTTTTTCTGACAACGTAGAGACATTAAGACCGCTTCTGCACAAGCCGATGCACCATCATAGAGAGATGCATTTGAAACATCTAAACCAGTCAGTGCGCAGATCATTGATTGAAATTCAAAAATAATCTGTAACATTCCTTGAGATGCTTCAGCCTGATAAGGGGTGTATGCAGTCAGAAATTCAGACTTCTGGCAAATAGCCTGAGATAAGGCAGGGACATGGTGTTCATAAGAACCTCCCCCTAAGTAGCAATCGACATCGAGAGTGCGGTTCTTTTTCGCCAACACTTCCATTCTTTGTATTCCTTCAAACTCTGATAAACCGTCATCTTTATCTGGGCGCTTGACCAGCAGCTCATCTGGAATATCACAAAACAACTCGCCTATTGAAGAGACGCCTATTTCCCTTAACATTTCCTCTATCTGTGGCTTTTCATTTCCAGTGAAGTCCATATCAGTCGATCCTCCTCATTATTCGAGAATAATGGCTATCATACACGAAAAGAAAATTCGATCCAACAAAGACTTGCGATTAGATTAAGTAGATCTTAATAAAATAATGATGTTAACAAATTCTTTGTAAACAAGTTAGGCTGTACATATTGATGGAATTGCCAAAACAGAGTATAATAAAATAAAGAACAGCCAATTTGGTTGATTTGTCTCGTTTGAGGATTATCTTTCTGATTACAAGGATGTTATCAGTTTCCTCAGATGAATAAGGGAGTTTTATGATGAAGATTTCAACCCTTTTTCAAAGGGTCCTCATCTTGATCGTTTTCATAAGCTCTTCTGGTTATTCAGGAGAGAATGGCTCCTTACATCCAGAAGATGTCAAAAAGGTAATGACTCAGATCTTCAATCAGCACATGCAGAAGAAGGAAATCACTGCTGAAATCATCAATAATTCTTTCAAAATCTATATCGATCAGTTTGATCCCGATAGAGTTTATCTCCTTGATAACGAAGTTCGATCGTTTACGGATCTCAATAAAAATGAGGTTAGAAGAATCTTACGGCAGTATCAAAGAAATGATTTTTCTGCTTACCAAAGGTTGAATAATGTTATTCAGATGGCTATTAAACGTGCGCGCGACTATCGACAGGCTCTTTTTCGTTCACAAGAGACTTATATTAATCAGACAAACATCGATGAAAGCTTTCAGAAGAATACATACAGCCAAGGGTTTGCAAGGAATGCTGCAGAGTTGAAATACCGTCAAAAGCGTCAACTGCAAGACTTTATCAATATGGAAGTGGCGCGCTTTGGTGGCGGAGTGATGAAAAGCAAAGAGGCAAAGATTCGCAAGGCTTATGATTCCTCGATGAGGGAGCACGAAAGAAAGTATCTTTTTACTGATTCTTCCGAACGGCTCCTCACTGCTAACGAAAGAGAAAACTTGTTTTATATGCATATTATTAAAGCCTTGGCAAAAAGTTTGGATGCTCATACCTCGTTTTTTAACGAATCAGAAGCTTATGACATGCGTGTTCGATTGGAAAAAGGATTTGATGGTCTCGGTATTGTTTTAAACAAAGATATTTTTGGCTATCGTATTGTGAAGCTCATCCCTGGAAGCCCTGCCGAAAAAAATAAAAGCATTGTCAATGGAGATTATCTGGTTCGAGTCAATGGAAAGATGATTGAAGATAGGCCTTTAGGCGAAGTCATGAAAATGCTGCGTGGAAAAAAAGGAACTCTCGTTTCGCTACAGTTTAAAAGAGAGAAAGGAAAGGGCGAAGAACAACGGATCAGTAACTTTACGGTTCTCTTAAAAAGAGAGCCTATCGTGATCGACGAGGGGCGTGTAGAGTTGAGCTCTATGAAGTTCGGCGATGGACTCATTGGAACGATCAAGCTTCACTCTTTCTATCAGGGAACTAACGGAATTTCGAGTGAACAGGATGTGAGAAAAGCTATTAAACAATTGGAGAAGGTGGGGAATTTAAGAGGGCTTGTTCTTGACTTAAGAGAAAATAGTGGGGGGTTCCTGACTCAAGCTGTGAAGGTGGCAGGATTGTTTATTACCAACGGCGTGATCGTCGTATCACAGTATTCGAGTGGAGAAAAGCGTTACTATCGAGACATGGATGGGAAAGTTTCTTACCAAGGTCCACTCATCGTGTTGACATCGAGAGCAACAGCTTCTGCTGCAGAAATTGTAGCGCAAGCACTACAGGATTATGGGGTGGCCCTTGTGGTTGGTGATGAGCAAACCTATGGAAAAGGGACAATACAAAGTCAGACAGTAACCGATGATAATCGGGGAGGCTCATACTTCAAAGTGACGGTGGGTAAATACTATACAGTTTCAGGAAAAACTCCACAGGTCGAAGGAGTCAAAGCGGATGTGGTTGTTCCCAGTCCTTACAGCCTTGAACAAGTTGGTGAAGAGTACCTTGAATACCCACTTACTCAAGATACAATTCCTGATTCCTACGAAGATACACTTAGTGATATTGACCCGGGCCTAAGACCATGGTACCTGAGGTATTACATGCCGACCTTGCAGCAGAAAAATCAGATGTGGAGAGGGTTCTTGCCTTTGTTGAAACACAATAGCCAAAATCGACTTTCGAATAGCTTGAGATATGATGAATATCTTGAAAAAGCACGTTTTGATGATGAGCATGAGTATAGTGGTGATCAAATTGCAGATCTTTATGGGGATCAAGATCCACAGCTTCATGAAGCTGTGAACATCGTAAAAGATATGATTATTCTCGAGTCAAAAGCAAAAGGCAATCAAAGAATTGGGGTGACAGATATTTACCTTCTTTCCGATTAATTTTACCATAAGTTGCTTGTTTTCATGTTGATAAGAATGCTTTATGTAATAAAATCCACTTAAAATAAAAATTAGAAGCAAAATAAAAGCGGCACAGTTGATTTTTCTCGTTGCGAAAAAACACAAGATTTCTTATTGTTTTCTTTCAGTTTGGCCAGATAGCTCAGTTGGTAGAGCAGAGGACTGAAAATC
>JBCDHL010000120.1:0-6494 GCA_038750095.1 Chlamydiota bacterium | reverse complement strand
GGTTTGGTGACATAATCATCCGCACCGAGTTCTAGTCCAAGGACAACATCAATTTCTTCACTCTTCGCTGAGATCATGATCACAGGAATGTCTTTAAGTTCTTCATCGTTTTTCATTTTCCGACAGACATCCAGACCACTCTGTCCAGGAAGCATTAAATCGAGGATTACAAGATCGGGCTTTTCCCTCTTTACCGCTAGAAGTCCATTCAGGCCGTCGACCTCTACATGGAGCTTGTAGCCAGACATTTCCGCTTGAAGCTTGATCAGTGCTGCAATGTCTTCTTCATCTTCGATCAGTAAAATTGTGGGTTTATACATATCAAATCCCTCGTCATCCGAGTTTAAATAACCTTTAAATAGCGCTCACACTTTTCGGGAATATACCGATCGTGATTCATAATTTGGTTTTTGGCAAAGAGAAAACTCTCGTGGCTGGGATATAGTAAGTCGATGGATATTATATTAATGCTGATCGACTTACGATATCCCCGCCACGAGGCTTTATCAAAGCCAAAATTCCAAATTATGAATCACGATCAGTATAGTAACATCTATCAGTTTAAAAGCGCAATACAAGGGTGGATTAAATTATCACCCTCTCTTAACCTTTATTAAAACATTTCTTTAATTTATTATCATCTATTTTCTTAATAATCTTTATATTCTTGATCTTCAGCGATTACTAACACCTTGCAAAATTGCTGATAATCCCATTATGATGAGCTTTAGGATTACTCGAAGAAGGGAGGCTTTTCATGAATGAGGAAAAAAAGCATTTTCACAAGACCGATCCTTCGCAAAACTTCATATCTCAACCTCACGAACCTCTGGATGCGATTTTCAAACCGCAAAATATTGCTGTCATCGGTGCAAAAGATGATTTAGGCACTGTTGGCCGAACGATCATGGCAAACTTATTGGACGGTTCATTGGGGGAAAGGATTTATCCCGTTAACCCAAAAAGAGATACAGTTCTTGGCATTAAGACTTACCCCGACGTTTCTTCCATTCCCGAGGCTATCGATCTAGCAATTATTATCACCCCCGCAGAAACCGTTCCAAAAATCGTTGAGCAGTGTGTTGAAACGGGTGTTAAATCATCGATCATCATTTCAGCAGGGTTTAAAGAAATTGGCCACGAAGGACTTGAGATGGAAAAAGAAGTCGTCCGAATTGCTAGAAGTGGAAATATGCCCATCATTGGCCCCAACTGTTTGGGGGTCATGAGCCCTCAGTCTGGACTCAATGCCACTTTTGCTAAAGGGATGGCTCATCCAGGTAATTTAGCCTTCATCAGCCAATCTGGCGCCATGTGTACGGCTGTTCTCGATTGGAGCTTCAAAGAAAATATAGGGTTCAGCGCCTTTGTTTCCATCGGTTCAATGGCTGATGTCGATTGGGGAGACCTGATTCATTACTTCGGGAACGATCCCAAAACAAAAAGCATCCTGATGTACATGGAGACTGTAGGCGATCCGCGGACATTTCTGACTGCCGCACGAGAAATTGCTTTAGAGAAACCGATCATCGTCATTAAAGGAGGACGTAGCCCCGATGCGGCACAGGCAGCGGCTTCCCACACCGGCTCTTTAGCTGGTAGTGATGAAGTGTTTGACGCCGCACTTTTACGTGCGGGTGTCTTACGTGTCGATACCATCTCCGAATTATTCGACATGGCATCAGTGCTTGCTCGTCAACCCCTGCCTAAAGGTCCAAACCTAGCAATCATCACCAATGCAGGAGGCCCCTCTGTTCTTGCAACGGATGCAACAGTACTAAATGGAGCGAAAATTGCGAAACTGCAAAAAAATACCATCGAACAACTTGATGAGTTCCTTCCTCCTGCATGGAGTCATGGTAATCCGGTAGACATTCTTGGGGATGCACTAGCAGACCGTTTTGGAACAACAATTCGTATTGTTGCCAACGATGAAAATGTGGACGGTCTTCTCGTCGTTCTCTCCCCTCAAGATGTGACAGATCCCAATGGAACTGCAGAGTACATGCGTGAATTTGCACACCTTGATAACAAGCCCATTTTGGCCAGTTGGATGGGTGGAGACACGGTGCTGAAGGGGGCGCAGACACTTCATCATTCAGGAATCCCCTCTTTCAGTTACCCCGACGATGCTGCATGGTCTTTCGCAAAAATGTGGGATTATAGTCTGAATTTGCGCAGCATCTATGAAACACCATCTGTTCGTGATGACACCTCAGACTTTTTTTCTGAAGTTCCTTCCATTTGGGAAGTTGACCAAATCATTCAAAAAGCAAGAAGGGAAAAACGCGATTTGCTTGATGAATATGAATCTAAAAAGATCTTAGCCTGTTATAACATACCCATTGTTGAGACATTGAAAGCAAAAAGTTGTGAAGAGGCTGTCGAGCAAGCCAACAAACTTCGCTATCCAGTTGTCGTAAAACTCTACTCGAAAACCATCACACATAAAACAGATGTTGGCGGAGTAAAACTGAATTTAACATCTGATGATGATGTTTCTAAAGCCTTCAACGATATCCAACAATCCGTTACCGAAAAAGAGGGAGCAGATGCATTTGATGGAGTCACCGTACAGCGTATGGTCAAGATCGATGGCTATGAACTCATTTTAGGCTGTTCCTGTGATGAACAATTTGGACCTGTGCTACTCTTTGGAACAGGTGGCCAACTTGTCGAGGTGTATAAAGACCGCTCGTTAGGTCTCCCCCCACTGAATACTACACTAGCGCGTCGGATGATGCAACAAACCAAAATATACACGGCCTTGAAAGGAGTTCGTGGTCGAGAAGCTGTTGATATGAAACAACTAGAAGAGGTACTTGTACACTTTTCACAACTGATTGTGGAAAATCCACGCATCAAAGAATTAGATATAAACCCACTTCTTGTATCAGCCGATGAGATCATTGCGCTCGATGCAAGAGTTGTGCTTCACGATCCGGACCTCCCTGAAGAAGACCTTCCGAGTACATCCATTCGTCCCTATCCCATACAATATATTCAGACGATTCATCTAAAAAATGATGTACCAGTACTACTTCGTCCTATTAAGGCTGAGGATGAGCCTATGATTGCTGTGTTCCATAAAGAACTCTCTGAGAATACGGTGAGGCAGAGGTATTTTGAGTTCCTCAGCCTGGACGAACGAACGACTCACGAACGACTTGTTCACATTTGTTTCAATGACTATGCAAGAGAGCTAGCTCTGGTCGCCGAAGTCAACGAAAAGAAGATCGTTGGAATCGCTCGTTTAAGGCGTATACCCGGAACTGAAGAAGCAACCATGACCATAACGATCATCGATGCTTACCACGGAAAGGGACTTGGCATACAAATGCTCCAGCACCTAATTGAGATGGCTAAACAGGAAAATATCAAAACAATCAAAGCAGCAGTTCTATCGGAAAATGTGGGCATGCTAGCGCTTTGTGAAAAATGCGGGTTCGATTTGAAACCATGCCCTGAAGAACATTTGACATACTGCGAACTTGAGTGCATTAAACTTTTATAATAGAGTTTACCGTTCCTTTTTTGTTAAGGTTTCTTGGAACAGTGACAACATTTCCACTTTGGTCCTTGAACATCATGTGACTCCCTCGTCCACGTTTTGAAGATAGAGGTTGGTATCCTTTACTTCTGAGGCTTTTGAGAACATTACGCAATTTGTACCACTTTTCAGGCTTCCAATAACTTTTTGGTACTTCATCCATATCTACCTCATTACGCACTTCCTCCTCTTGAGTATAATTTGCTTTGCTGGATGGTTCTTCTGTTATTTCAACTAACTCTTCTTCCACTACGTTTGTCTCACCATCCTCTTCTATAAGATCCAGTAGGAAGAACTTATCGACTCCAAGAACCTCTTGCAAGCTTTGTAACGTCATTATTGGTGTACCTGAAGAAAAAGCTGTGAATTCCGCAACAGGTTGCTTATCCTCCCTCATAAAGTCAGTTTCATTTGGGTGACTTAAAAAATCTTTGATGCTATTAAAAAGATCTAATGCTTCTAATTGCATATCAATAACGATGTCTAGTAATGCTTGAATATCTTCCACTGACCAGAGCTCATTATCATTCACATACCTCCAAAATGTCCTTTCAAATTTTGTATCATTTGCCTGTTTGAACTCGGGGTTTTCAAGAAGAGGCTCGTGAATTTTCTTAAATGTTGTAAATAGATCCTTTCCGAAGATATTCGTGGTAAAGAGACCCTCCGCCTCCCTGAATTCACAATCAATAAGCTTTTCATTCGGAAACCCTGTTTTGAGTTTGAGCAGCACTTGATGTTTCTTTTTCAGTTGCTCCACCTCCTCAGGTTCAAGTCCTCTATTATAGATCCTTCTAGCACTTTTTCTAAGCTTTAGAAGAGTATTGACGATACCCGAACCAGAAGAAAGAATGTAAAAACTAAGACAACTCGAGATATTCACAAGAGGAACCAAACAATCTGATAAATCAATAAGGAACCCTGAAGTAGAGCATTTAGAAACAGCTTTCAACCAAATGCTATTCCCACGGTACATCTCATGAAGGTTTGCATAGATGTTTTTTGAGAAGCTAAAGATATTCATATCTCCAGAAAAAACCTTTATTTTATCTATAAATCCCAACATATGAAAATTGTGTTCGCTATATTCTGATGATCGTCTTAAAAGTGTGTCCAGCTCTGCAAAATCCACTTTGTCTTCTTTTTCATCAGCGAGCACTTTCATTCCCATCTTTATTTCGGCACGTACCCTCAAGGTATAATCCTTAATCAGTTCGCAGTAATACAAACGATTTGCCAAGTCATTCTGCTTATCGATGCCATATGTTTTAAGAATTTCTTGTAAGTCCCCCCTTAAAAGGGTTGAAGGTGTGAACACTATTTTTAAAACTAATTCGTGTACACTGATTGCTGTGTTCTCTTCAATTTTCTTATCTAGCTCCATCAAATCACTGATCTTAGGCTTTTTCTGACAGCTTTTAAATTCATTTTTTAACAAACTAATTGATTGCATGACATTCTCATAATAACGAATCTTTGACTCAAAATTAGGATCTTTCTTTTCGAAAAAAATAAATTCATCTATATGATCTGACAGCTGAGACAACATTGATTGAGATAAATCTTTGTATTCAGTAAATGTCTTCGGCACCCTGATCTTGTAGTCGGAACGAGCATTGAGGATAGACTTCGACTTCGTATAAATAAAATCGAGTAGCTGTTTTTCACTTAATAGTTGAACAAAATCGAGTAAATCTATAAGTTTAGATGAGGTTTTTAATGCATTAATTAAACGCTTTTCGTCTTTTTTGTAAGTGCTTTTCAACTTATTTTGAATGCTATCCAACGTTTTTTTGATAATAGATATTTCATCAGATAAATAAGATACAAGCCTCCGCTTTTCACTTGGATGATTGGACTTACTGATGAGTAATCTTAAAGATTCCTCAGAAAAAACAATAGAACGATACTCCACCAATAAATGGGCAATCAATGATAGTCGATTAAAAATCTTTGCATACCGTTCAATAAAAAAATCCTTGTCTTTTCCCAGGAACGCTTTTTGGAGTGTGATATAAAGCTCGTGGCGAAATCTTAGAGCCATTAGATGAATACCAGTAAAAAATGTCATATTCGGCGAGTCAGAATCATTGGCTGCTAAAATTTCTTTAATTGACAAGTGGTTTTCAGAATTGTGATTTTTAACATATTCGCCCCAGTAACCTTCAATCAATTGAATTTTTTCATCAGCTTGTTGATCAGGTTCATCTTTTACATTCAAACTATCGAGAAACTCCACCAACTCGTCAGCCTCGTCAATTTTCACAGTTAGAACAACAGTCTCATCTCTTGGAGATGATGCAGTCTCTGAATCGTCGTTCGTTTCACTTTCACCAAGTAAATGGCCTTGCTGGTAATGTATTGGGGTGCAACTAGAAGATGATTGATAAGATATCGACATAAACCTTTTCCATAATAAATGAATTAAAAAACGTTCATTCTAAAAAAAAACCTGAATAGTAATCAATAATTTTCATCCTTCAAAAAGATTTTTAATTGACAACAAAACTACCTATTGATAATCTAGGTCGGTATTTGTGACACAAAAAAGTAATAGTCTAAAAGTGTCATATTGTTTAACGGACATAATTTTAAATTTTATAAAGGAAGGTCAGTTATGGCTAAAACAATTAGTTATTTTGATGCCTATGGATATGGAGATTTTACTCAAAAATTTGCTAAAGCAACTCAACTAAATGATCTCCCAGACACAATTAAAAAAGGCGTTAACGGTTTTAATACGTTTAAAAACATCACGCAAATTGCGGGTTATATCCCTGTTGTCGGAACAATTGTAGCTCTAGTTAAGCTGATAATTTTTAAATTGATTCCTGGTCAACTTGAGAAGAAAGCGAAAAATCTTCCTGAAGGTCAGAAAGATGCTGTGATGAAAGGTGTAAAGGTCCTTAAGGGGGACTTTGCTAAAGGAATGAACACTCGAATT
>JBCDHL010000119.1:0-6514 GCA_038750095.1 Chlamydiota bacterium | reverse complement strand
TTTGTCGATGATAGTGGCGAATTTCATCGTCTGTGAGGGGGTTAAAAAGGACCTTTGTCTCTTCAACACCTTGGTATTTTTTATTTTCGTGTAAGACCGTGATACTTGTATAAACGCTGTGCCAGTGACCAACAAGTTCTGATAGGCATTGAAAGGCTTTTCTTTCATTTTCGGGTTTACCATAAATCTTTCCTTCTCGATAAACAATGGTATCAGCAGTTAGGATAATATGATCAGGAAACTGGTGATGTATCGCTAAAGCCTTTCCTTTTGAAAGCTCATTAACGTAGATTTTGGGGTCACCCTGAAAATTTATAGAAGATTCATCAAATGTTGAAGATGCTTGCTCGAAGGGTATGGTAAAGTAACTGAGAATTTCTTTTCTTCTTGGAGACTGTGAACCTAGAACAATCGGCGTCATGCGATACCCTCTATGAAATAAAAACTTGTGAAAATACAAAAAATTTTAGCTTGTCAATGTTAGTTTCTAGCTCACAATCCGATAACTTCGATTTGATGAAATTCTGAAGATCTTGAATCTGCGAAATCGTAATGTTTTCTTCATCAAAGAACGTACCTAGATAGGATTTTCCCTTAAATTGGATTTCTTGAACATTGGGAAATTCAGAGGACTCCTGGGTCAAAAACCACTCTTTCCATGCATGACTTTTGTTGAGTTGGTATTGTAAATCTGAAGTTAAAAGACACCCAGCGAACATTTTCACTCTAATGCGTTCTTGCAACTCATTAGTCATTAAAGAACCTCAACTCTATCAAAATCAAATGACGAATAATAACAAATTGTAAGTTATTAACGATAGAGAAAAATTGGATAAAAAAAAGGCGGGATCCAAAGGATACCCGCCTAAAGGTGTAACGCTAGTGTTACTAACGGAAGTTAGTTCACTATCGTGCTTTCCTGCTGAACAATCGGAGTTCTAATAGAATCCGAGCTTACCTCAGCAACTACACGTGCATCACCAGAAGATTTTGCTCTAGCATTAACTCTATAGCAAAGCTTCTGTCTTGGATAGAAGTGGTTATATGGCTCGAACGTTACTGTTTGACCAGAAATTGTTCCAGCTACATCACCACCAAGACTTTCAGGTACAACTTCTGGTGGGAAGCGTACAACAGTTACTACGTTGTTATCTGGTTCAGAACCTTGGTTCTCAACTTCAACACAGTAGCTGGTAGGCTCACCAATACAGATTGGGTCCTTAGTGTCTTTGATGCACATTGTAAGCGCAGGACGTCCTTTCCAACGTGTCGTTACTTCAGCTCTTTCTACACAACCTTGGCAGTTGTTGAGCGTAACTCTGTTGGTGTAGCATCCTGGCGTACAAGTTGTTAGTGTAAGTGAGAAAGAAACTTTCTCACCTGGGTTCAACTGCTTCATTCTCCAAACAGCTTGATTACCATTGATTTTTGCGCCATTCGCCGCAACAATCGATGTAGCTCTTGGAGCACAGTCTGTCACTACAACTTGTGTTAGAGGTTTGTCACCAGTGTTCGTTACCGTGATTTGATAGTCAGCATTTTGACCAATCATCACTTCCTCTGGACCTACTTTGTCTATGGTTGCACATTCAGCACATACGATGCACTTAGATGAGCATGATACTGTATCTGCGTTACATGCTGTAACAACAGCGGTATTACATACTTCACCGCGTTCAACAACTCGGAAACACATGTTAATGCGCTTGCACTCACATGGCTCTAAGCAGCCTAGATTATATTGTAAAGTCCTTAGTCCACTAGCGTGTTCTAATCTTTCAGGTACGTTGTCAGTAACAACAACACCTGTAGCTGTGCAGCTTCCCCTGTTTGTGACTGTAACAGTGTAATTGATTGGGTCACCAGGTGCACACTCATCTGGACCACACTTACGGCACTCAAGTATAGGTTTTGCACATAATAATGAGCAGAACCTAACTGGTGTCGCAGTAGCGCAGAAACATGCACACTGTTCACCTTCACATTCACACTTGACCCAAACCTTAGCAGGGATGCATTCACCACATTGCATGTGGCCAATATCCCAAATTAAGGTTTTGCCATCTACCTTCGCTTCGGGTTCACTTCTCATGAAGGTAACTCCGTCAGGTAGTGTCGTGGTCACGCGAACATCGCAAACATCTTTGCATGCTTTGATGTCAAATTCCAAAGGATATTGATCACCTAACATACACATTTTTGGGTTGCGAGCATAAACGGTGATACCGTCGATGCAGCACAACTCATTGTTGTTTGGATGGCGACATTTCGCTGCAGGTTTGCATAACGGCTCGCAGCATGGGTCAGGGCAAACCTGGCATACAGGGTCACATGGATCACAAGGATCGCAAACCTGTCCGCAGGGCTGCTCACAGCAAACAGGAATATTGCAATTATTGTAATCGCAGCATCCGTTGTTGCCAGAGCATCCTACCCATATCAGTGCCGTAGCGCACAAAAAAAGTAACGAGGTCAATACTCGCATCTGCTTTCTCATGAGAAAAACTCCTTTTTTTGTTCTTGGAGGTAGATTTTCATAAAGTTCTTTAATTTTTCACCTTCACTTACACCATTGTCATAGTACAGGTGTCAGCTGGTCACAACTGACCTGCCTAGATCAGACGATTAATGAAATAATCGGCTTATCAAGACAGGTCAGTTTTAGAAGACAACCTTCCAACGACTCTGATGATCGCGAGCTCGTTAATATTTGGGAATATGGATATAGACATGCGAGAAAAAAACATGAATATAAAATGCCGAAATTCCCATAAGGGTACTTAACATTAAGCACCCCTCCACTGCAAGTTAGTTTGGACTAACTTGCAGTGGAGGGTTGATTAAGAATTGTGTGATATCTAGAACCTCTAATTTAGGTCGTAGTTACTTGGATCACAACGGCAATCATTCCAAAAATGAGGCTTTGGACAACATTTTTGTCTAACGTCGTTACAATCCCTCACACAACAAGGTTTCGGTTTTGGTTCACACCAATCTACACAGCAGCATCCATTCAATAGCAGTGTTCCTATTAAAACAGGAAAAGATTTCATTACAGTCTTCATAAGTTCCTCCTAAACTTTTCAAAAGACTAGCCCAACGGAACGATAAATCGCTCCGTTGGTTCCAAGCTTCTATCTTAGTAGCAGCAAGGATCACATGGCTGCGGGCAGCAAGGCTGCGGGCAGCAAGGCTTTTCACAGCAAGGCTGTGGGCAGCAAGGCTTTGGACATGGATCACAACAAGGATCGTAGTCGCAGCAACAGCCAGTTAATACAAATGCAGTTACAGTTAATGCAGCCATTGAAGTTAGTTTCTTCAACATAGCTATCTCCTTATGTTAAAGGTTATAGGAAGCAAATCAATTTTACCTAGTTTAGAGCTCAGTGTCGATGGGGTTTCCCAAAGTCAGGTTGCTCGTTAAAAAAGGATTTAACTCTGATTGATACGCATAAACAAATAATTCTTCCAGAAGAATTTTTCATTTCTTAAAAGTTTTTTCTCAAAAGAATCTCTAACATATTTAAAATAAGCATTGTAGGTGTAGAAAAGTTTTTTTAAAAAAAACACCTTTGTGATGCTATTTGAAAGCCTTTTTTGAATTAGAAGCCACTTTTACAGCACCAGAAAGCTTTTGAAAACGGTTTTCAGTATTCCGAATCCGATAGATATATAGACTGATAAAAACTTTACTGTAGATTAAAGAGGTCTGTTTTTTTTAATGTTAAATATATCAGACGTTCTTCGAGGTTTAGTCTTCGAAAAAACGATATGAATGTATGGTAAATTATGAAAAGTTTATCTATCAGGCTCTGAGTTTTCCTGACCAACCGAGTTTTTTTCTAAGTGTAGAAAAGTATTCATGGTGGGCAAGACTGATGAGTTGGCAACGTCTTTCGGCTTTTTTAATGTGAAAAACTTCACCCGTATTCATTTTTATTTGTCCAAAACCATCGTAAGATATTTCTACTGGTTCGTGTTCACTTATGTATTGTATCTGGATATCGTGCTCAGGCATGAGGACAATCGGCCTGTTGGATATCGTGTGGGGACTGATGGGGGTGATTACAAAAGCCTCAAGCTCTGGTGTCAATATGGGTCCACCAGCAGCTAATGAGTAAGCGGTCGATCCACTAGGAGTGGATATAATGACCCCATCCGCAGAAAAAGTATTCAGGTAGTTTCCATCAACGTGGATAGCAAGGTCGACCAAACAGGGGTTCTGCGCTCTGTGTATGACACATTCATTGATTGCATGAAACTTCTCATTTTTTACTGAATATCCCTCCATCATCAACCTGCTATGGATTTTGAAATTTCTATTTAAAAGATCTTCAAGGGTGGGGTAAATTTCAGTAACTGGGACATCTGCCATAAATCCCAGACTACCTAGATTTATGCCAACAATCGGAGCAGAGATTTCTGGGTGGTTCTGGACAAGTCTAAGGATTGTCCCGTCGCCACCAAGAGATATCATGATGTCAATTGACTTTGGGTCTACTTCAGATAAAGGAAGGGCTCCAATAAGTTCCGCTTCGTCATCTTCTGTGATAACCGTAGCTTCGCGGTTATTGAGGTATTCACGAATACCTATCGCGATACTTTTGGATTGGCGCTTGCTGATGTTTGGAAAGAGCGCAAATGTTTTTGGTTTGTTTTTCGACATAGCTTTAGGCTATTCCTATTACATATAACTTTTATCTTACATCATTTATCATTAGAGATGCAATGCTGTCAAAAGTGCTCCGAGAATGTTCGCATAATGCTGCCAACTTAAGGACTGGCATCCGATATGGGATCAGCTTAGATTGGAGTGAGGGAGCTTGCAACAAAACCGAGACCTAGGATTGGATGAAAAAGTTCGATTGATGACTGAAAGTCCGGCATAATTTTGCCCCAATTTGACGGTATTGAATGTTCACTTAATGTAGTGTTAAACCTGTAATTCCACCAACAACTTACCACTATTAGTATAAGTGCGTGAAATTTGACTCAACGATTTGTTTTCGAATTGTTTGAGCAAGGCTTTACGAACGCTAAGAGGTAATGTCGATTCAACTTCACTAAGGTTGGATGTTGACTTGAAGCCAAGTTCAGTGGAGCGTTGCTTGGGTTCTTCCATTAGGACATGAGAAGGAAGTTTTTTCTGGGTTTTTACAGCATCAATGAGAGTGCAATATGCAGCAAGAAATTCTTCATGTTGTGGCAGGGAGCTAAGAAAAGAATTTTTTTTATCAGAGATAATAATTAAGTGATTGTAGCTGACAGTATTACCATTTCTAAGGATCACCACCCGACCTTTTTTGTGGATTGTGTCAATATCTCCGAGATTTATAAAGGAATCACTGTCTACGTGAAAAGAACCGATATCTAATTTAGAAAATGTCTCGTCAGAATATTCAACATCATACCTAAATTGATAGGCTTTTGGAAATACACCGTTATTGGAGTTGTCCACAATTATTACGTTAACTCGTAAATTTTGTTTAACTGGGTCAGGATCAAATTTGTTGAAGTCGACTCGATTTGTGTGAAGGGGCTGATAATCCATAATTTAATTTTAACCATTTATTCTTTTATAATACACTAATTATAACAGGAGATTTAGATGTTTTCTAGGAATTTATTGATGTACCGAATTAACTTCGAGAATCGGTATAATCAATAAAGGATAAGGTTTTGTATGGTAGTCGAAGGTTTAGCAAATTTCTTTGTCGACATCAAAGAAGATGTTTGGGTAACTGTCAATAAAGGAGACAAATCCAAGGAAGTGGCAAAGGAAAGAATTTCTTCTCTTGCCTATCGTATATTTGGATTATTAGGACTTGTTTTGGGTGGAATAGCATCAGTTGTATTGGTTGCAAGCTTGGTCTGGGCTCCTTTAACGAATACACTTTTCTTGATTATTGGTGTAGCATCAATATTGATCTCTTATGACCATATTATCATAGGTTGTAACAAGAGAAAATTAACCAATGACTGGCAAAAATTAAGCTCACAGCATCTTGCACAGGTCTGTTCGGGTGCTTTTTCGTTAAGTAAAAAGATCTACAAAGAAACTTCAACTGGGGTTCCAGTAGTTTACGAAGGAACGATTTTGTATAAGCTTTTTTACTCTTTGTTTAATGATAATATACAAGCTCAAAAAGCTTGAAATTCCCATTTTTCACACAGACTGTTCCAGTTCACCTGTATAGGTAACAGTTTTATACTGATTGTATTTCAAAATTTGGGCATGGTTCAGACCAAGGTAATATTTTTCGTGTCCGCGGTTACGTTCCAATGATATTTTAGCGTCTGTAGTGAAGAGAACTATTAGAGATTTTTCTGAATTTTACCAATGAGATGATAGAGAGAAGGATACGCGGTCATATGATATATACTGAATGAAATTATTTAACAAGGTGACTCTATTTATCTTATTAAATAATTATTGTCCATTAGAGAAGAAGATCGGTATATCTCGATTTTAGACTTGTGAATTAAAAAATATCTATTTAGTATTAATTAATTA
>JBCDHL010000118.1:0-6518 GCA_038750095.1 Chlamydiota bacterium | reverse complement strand
GTCTAAGTTCTTATGGACTATCATTTTAAAGAATATTTTCATGAGTTTTCAGAAGATACCCCATCCGGCAACTTTCATAAGGTGATTGCGTTGCACGAAGCGCCCGGTCTTTCTTGGGAGGTGATTTCAGAGAAAGTTCCAGAGTTGTCAAGGGCTTGGTGGGAATTAGCACAATTGAAAACCGAGGAACGTATCGAACTGCTACAAGAGTTCTGGGAATCTAAAATGGAGTATCACCAAAATCTTAGCGAGTTTTTAAATAATTTTTTTGAGGGGGTCGACGATGTAGGCGTTTACCTGACACAGAAAAAATTTGATGATCCGTTTGAAGCTCAAGTTGTTTATAGTTTATCCGGTAATAGTGGTTTTTATAGAGGGAGACCTCCAGCCACAGAAGAGGATATTGTCTCACTGCAAAATGACTTTTCAGATTTTATACTGCCTATCGATTACTTATCGTTTTTGCGAGTTCACAATGGATTTTTTAAAACGACGGATACTACCGGATTGACGAAGTCTGAAGATCTTTATCGCACTTATCAAGAATTTCAATCAAACTTCTCACCAGAGGAAGTTGTCTATACCAAAGACGCACAAACTGTTAATCATAAGTTGTTGATTCCTTTCTATAAATCCTTTGGTATGCCCTATTACCAATGCTTTTGGGGTGAGTGGTACCCCGAAAATGAAATGGGTGTCGTCTATTATTCTGGAAACACGAAAAAGGTTTCCGATGTCAGTGATGGAGGAACTACTGTTGAGCATTTATGTTTTCCTACCTTTACCGATTGGTTGATTTTCTACTTAGAAAGGATTGAATCTTAGACGAAGTTAGGGTATTTTGTTATTAATGACTCATGTCCACTAGATTCATTATAGTTTTTTGGTATTTTTGGTCATAAGATAGAACTACTTACGGTATTACTTGAGATTATGTACTTAGTTGAAGATTTATATACATGTCACGGAGAGGCCTTAGGCTTCGAATTAGTAGCTGGTGAACGTGGCCTTAAAAGAAAAATTCGCGTTCCCGAAGCACAAAGACCTGGACTTAGTCTTGCTGGTTATTTGAAAGAACACGCAGGTAGGCGAATACACATATTTGGTAAAGTGGAAGTTGAATATATTCGTTCATTAGAACCGGAGACTCGAGTCGAACGTCTAAAAGCAATCCTTTCTATGCCGATTCCTGCTGTAATTGTCGCTCGTAGGTTCCGCCCTCCAAAAGAGTTGACTGCAATCTGTGATGAAAATGATATCCCTCTTTTCAGAACAAGTATGGGTACTATGAACCTATTGAGTAAATTAACGGTTTTGCTAACCGAAGAGTTTGCTCCTAGTATGAGTTGCCACGGAACACTTGTTGAAGTGTTTGGCGTGGGTGTGTTGATACAGGGAGATTCTTCTGTAGGAAAAAGTGAGGCGGCACTTGGTCTTATTGAAAGAGGGCATCGGTTGATAACTGATGACGTCGTAAAAATCAAAAAGCGTGAGGGGACATATCTTGAAGGTTTTGGTGCTGAGTTGACTAGGCACCACATGGAAATTCGTGGAATAGGAATCATTAACGTCGCCCATTTATATGGTGCAGTTTGTGTTCGTGACCATAAAAGTATTGATATTGTTGTAAAACTTGAACAATGGGATGAAGATCATTTTTACGACCGAGTAGGTCTCGATGAAAAAACAATAGATTTTTTGGGTGTTAAACTCCCTTACCACATTCTCCCAGTTAAACCAGGCAGAGATGTGGTTCTTCTATTAGAGACCATTGCTTTGAATCATCGTCTTAAGAGAATGGGATATAACTCCGCTAAAGAGTTTAACATTAAACTTCTGGATACGATCACTAACAAACAGAGGCGTAGAAGGGCAAGTAGCAGTAGGGACAGGAAACAAAAACAAGCGCGATCGCGCGTAAAACTATGAGGATTTCAACTTGAAGTTTGTACAGAAAGTAAAAGTTAAAAATAAAATGGGTCTACATACCCGCCCAGCAACAGCTATTGTTAAACTTCTGCAGAACACAAAAAGCAAAGTTGAATTCACCTACAAAAGAGAAACCGTAAACGCAAAAAGTATATTGAGTATTCTGATGCTTGCAGTAAAAAAGAACTCAAACATCACAATCACTTGTGATGGAGAAGATGCTCATGATACGATGGATTTGCTAGTAAATGCTTTTGATAGTGAATTTGGCGAGGCTCAATAAACTTTCATGTCTAAGGTCACCGAAGAGATAATCATCACAGGAATCCCTATTTCAAGAGGCGTAGCCGTTGGTAAGGCATTTTTTTTCACCTTGTCTGATGATGATGCTCCGGAGTTTGTCGTCTCTCATGATGATATCGACCATGAAATATCTCGTTTCCAACGCGCTGTTGAATCTAGCCGAGAAGATATCTTACGGCTTCAAAAGAAACTCAAAGAGGAACGTATCGATGAAGGTGCTGAAATTCTGGACGCACACTTGCAAATCATGCAGGATCCTCTACTTACTGTGGCAGTAGAAACCGAAATTCGTCACACACGTAAAAATGCTGAATTTGTTTTTGAATCCCTAATAAAAAAATATCAGAAGCGTTTTCAATCGATCAAAGACTCTTTCTTTAGAGAGCGATTTAAAGATATTCAAGATATTTCTCGTCGCGTCTCAGGATATTTACGTCAAAGTGTTCGTGTGAGTTTGGCAGATATCCCTCCGGGGTCCGTGGTTATCGCAGAAGATCTAACTGCGTCTGATGCGGCCGAAGCAAGAGGGAATGATGTTGCTGCATTTATCACGCGCAGCGGAGGAGCTACATCTCATGCTGCTATCGTTGCTAAAGCAAAAGGGATTCCTTTTGTTTCCAACGCAAATATCGATCCAAGCACTTTCGCTAATGAGGATTCTTTGCTTTTCATTGATGGTCGAACAGGTGAAATCGTTATCAACCCTTCTGAAGAAACCTTGGAAAAGTATAAAACAATTCAGGATAAGGTGGATCAACATTTTCAAAAAATGCAGAAAGCTCGAGCACTACCTGCAGAAACCTACGATGGTTATCACATACGACTTTCAGCGAATTTGGAAATGGTGAATGATTTGGATTTAATTCGTTCATATGGAAGCCATGGTATTGGATTGTTTCGCTCTGAATATATTTTTCTTTCTGGCGAGGAGTTTCCTCCAGAAGATGTTCAGTACGAGATATATAAACGTATTGTTCAGAAGATAAACGGAATGCCAATTGTGATCCGAACATTTGATGTGGGCGGAGATAAGCAGCTAAAAAATCAACAAATTCCGGATAAAGGTAATCCTTTCTTAGGTTGTAGGACACTCCGCTTTCTTTTAAGTGAGCGAGGCGTTTTTAAATCTCAGCTACGTGCAATACTACGTGCAGCTGTCGATGGTGAAGTGAGCATTTTATTCCCTATGGTTTCAGCTTTGTCAGAGTTGATTCAAGCAAAAGAACTCTTAAGTGAGGCACAGGAAGAGCTAGAGGCAGAGGGTCTAGATTATGTCAAAAAAATACGTTTAGGCTGCATGATTGAAGTACCATCAGCTGCAGTTATAAGCGATCTTCTTGCCCGTGAGTGTGATTTTCTTTCTATAGGGACAAATGATTTAGTTCAGTACTCTCTCGCTGTAGACCGAGGGAATCAAGCGTTGCAAAAGTATTACTCCCCAACACACCCTAGTGTAATTCGTTTGATTAAAATGGTTGTTGCAGAAGCAAATCACCATGGGATTCCTGTATGTGTATGTGGAGAAGTTGCCTCTGATCCCCGTTTCACCCCCCTTCTCTTGGGGTTGGGTGTTCATGAATTATCTCTTGCGTCAAGGTTCATCCCCACAATTAAAAATGCAGTGCGTAATACCAGTATTGTTGCAGCAAGCCAACTTGCAGAGAAGGTGTTAACCCTAAGTTCGGCCGAAGAGATTATGGAACTTTTGACGGACGAGTATCGTAATAATGTGCCTGAAGACTGCTTCTTTAACTGCTAAAATCGACTTCGTACATTTTCTACATGATCTAAGCTAACAAAGTCATCAAATTGAAAACTCTGCATTACCGAATAGGTCGTGCTTCAAAATTTGGAATTTTGAAACACGATTGGTATAATTACATTTTGGATGTGAGTGTGTGGATAGTACTTCTAACTGATACACGGAAAGTACTCCTAAATTACTGATTTTGGCTTTAGAAAAGAGCTAAAATCCGCCTAAACCAGGCATACCAGGCATTCCCGGAAGGCCTCCAGGCATATTTCCCATCATACTTGAAAGATCCATGGGGGATTCTTTCTTTAGCTTTTCTTGTGCGTCATTACAAGCAGCCTTAAACAGATCTTCAAGTCCTTCAACATCTTCAGGATCAACACATTCGGGATTGATTTTTACCTTTGTGACTTCACTGTCTCCATTGAGCGTCACCGTAACGAGTCCATTACCAGCAGAGCCTGTGACCTCCAGGTCCTTCATTTTTTCCTGCATTTTCACGAACTCTTCTTGCATCATCTTTGCTTGTTTTTTTCTTTTATTATAACCGGTTCCCATTGTTTACCCTTTTTATGTACGTTTAATTTGTTTTTTCTCTAGTTTACCTTCCAGTTCGACTGCAGCAAATTGCATGATAGTGTCGTAGTGGTGTTGATCAAGGAGTTTTCCGCTGTCGACTTCAAACTTTTTTGGTTTTGCCTGCTTGACTGATATTTTTGGTTTATTTTCCGCCCTTTTTGGCGGTATATCTTTAGGTGCTGGTGTTGGGTCTATCGTAACGGATTGTTGTTTTGGGGCTTGTGTATTGGTAAGGGGTGGAGTTGGAGCTGTTTTGGCTACTTCCGTCTGTTTTGGTTCAACCTGTTGAGGTGTTGGTGAAGAATCTGTCGTAAAAGATTGCTGCTGATCGACTTGAATGTTAGTGGGTTGCGGCGGTGGAACAGCATTGGTTGCTTCAGTCTGTTTTCTTTCTACTTGTTGAGGTGTGGGAGCTTTTCGAGGTGTTGGCGTCGGATCTGTTTTTATTGTGGGAGGTTGGTTTACAGCTGGTTTGTGGCTCGTTTCTGTTAGGGTTATATGTTCGCTCTGATTTATATTTTGAGTTGAAGAAGGTACTGAAAGCGACTGCTCAAGTTCCGCGAGGCGGCGTACAAGAACTTCGATAGGAATTCGTCTATGGGTCCTCATCACGTGTAAAAGAATGGATTCTAAAGCAACTCTTCCAGAAGGAGCAAATCGAATTTGATTTTGAGCGTCCACAAGATATTCTAAAATATTCATACACTGCTCCTGAGTATAGATATTTGCAGACTGCTGGTAACGTTGTCTGTCATTCTCAGAAAGAGAAAGGCCGGCTGCGTTTGGACCGGATAACTTGATGAGAAGTAGATTTCTAAAGTGCTCTGTTAATGTCTCAACGAAGTGTACGAGGTCTTTTCCTTGTGCAAAAACTTGGTGAGCAATATCAAAAGCGACTGTTAGACGCCCCTCTTTTCCAGCAGTATCCATTTCAAAAAGCGTGTCGCGGGACATAATCCCGAGAACCGAAGCGACTGTTTCCGTGGTGATATGATCTCCGTGAAATGAAAAAATTTGATCTAGTAAAGATTCTGCGTCTCGTAACCCACCATCTGCTCGTTGAGCGATCATCCTAAGGGCTTCTTGATCGGCGTTAACATGGAGATCAAGAGAAATCTCCTTAAGCTTTTCTATGATTTTATCGGTTGGAATGCGGTTTAGGTTAAAACGCTGACAACGACTGAGGATTGTTGGAAGAACCTTGTGTGGTTCTGTGGTGGCAAAGAAAAACTTCACTTTTTCCGGAGGTTCCTCTAAAGTCTTAAGGAGGGCATTAAAGGCTTCCTTGGTGAGCATGTGCACTTCATCGATAATAAATATTTTGTAGCCACCTGAAGAGGTTGTATAGCCTACAGTTTCGTTGATTTGTCGAATATCGTCGATCCCTCTATGTGACGCCCCATCGATTTCAAGTACATCGAGAGAGGAACCATGAGCAATCTCTTTGCATGAAGAACATTCACCGCAAGGCTCAAAATCATGAGTCATGTTGGGACAGTTTAATGCTTTAGCAAATATTCGCGCGAGTGTCGTCTTTCCCGTACCTCGGGATCCACAAAACAGGTAGGCATGTGCTAAACGTTCATGTTTAATCGCATTTTTTAAGGTTGTCACAATGGCGTCTTGCGCCACAACATCACAAAATTTCTGAGGACGGTATCTACGAGCAATTACTTGATATTCAGACATGATCCAACGCCAACATTAAATGATTGTTAAGGCGCATTTTACACCGAAATAGATTAAAGCATAAAGCTATTTCTTCACCTGAACACAGTATTTGCTAAGCTCATGAGTAGACCAGTACTTACCAAGATGCGTGTTTCTGGTGCAATGTTTTACGTGTAAACTGAATGAAATTGGAAATTACGCTTGTTAGTCAGAGATTTTTACTGAGGCAAAAAGAATGACTATCAAGCGTAATTTCCGATTTCATTCAGTACGCAGTAATACG
>JBCDHL010000117.1:0-6524 GCA_038750095.1 Chlamydiota bacterium | reverse complement strand
GTGAAAATTTTATTTACATTTTATGTGGTAAGGTATGATTTCAACCTGGGCTCCTCACATACCTGACCTTCGGCCTTCATCATCAACTGAAGAATTAGAAAAGGAGAGCACAAAACTATTTATTACTCACCCTTTTGTTCATCTAAGGAAACCGCCTCTTCATAGAATAGGTGCGGTAAATGCATTACATCGAATCTGAGAAAGCCTAAATGAAATCTCATCAGCGAGCTCTTCCTTTATCGATTCAATATCTCTATTATTTTCGACTTTTTTCCATAGATCTATCTTTCTGTAAATCTGGATGAATGACTTTTGATCATTTTTTGATGTTAATGTTAATGCAATAGCAGCTGAGTCAGAGAAATCTGAAGTTCTATATTTTGGTTTTGTACAGCTACTTCTATCTACTTCTAAAATAAATTTATCCTTATACTGGCCCAGATTCACTTCTGAGCAAATTAATTTCCAAAACATCTGTTGGTCTTCAGTTCTTAAAGCTTCTGCAGCACCAGGATTACTTATATGGTCAGCTGGTTGTGGATTTAGCTTTTTTGATAATAGATCCGTAGCAAGCTTTCGAATACTTTCATTAGATTCATTTTCTAGTTTTTCATTGGTGATTTTCACCCGCTGGTTTGTACCGTCAGACAGTTCAATCACTGCCTCATACGGTTTTTCTTTTCCAAAATTGATCGTAAAAGAAGTGACTTCGGAAATAGGTTGTGGGGTATTTTCAATTTTCATGTGAAACCTCATTAGTAAATTGATTGAATTTGAAAACAAAACTTAGTTTATGAGGATATAAAATCCAAGTTTTTTATAAAAAATCACCTCATTGACAATGTTTTTTTAAAATCAAAGCATTGTGAAAGCACTTTCTACAATCTCGACTTTGTACATTTTCTGGACGAAGATAATGAGAGAAGCAAAGCCCAGCGTAATAAATTTTGAAGGATGGGTATGATTTTACCCTTCCTGAAAAATTTATTACACTGGGCAAAGCTTTTCTCTGTAGATAAGTTCAGAAAATGTACAAAGTCGAAACAATGAAAAAGACGCTCATACCCCATTAAATTTCTATCCATTCATGGTGTTAATGCAAAAAGCTTGCCGGAGGCTATAGATATTTGGTATAAACGAGCTACTTATGGAGTTGACAGTACACAGTCATCTATACAAAGTTAACAAACAGTCTATGAGAGTAATAGGCAGCGATGCTTTACTTCTTTATGAATAGGTCCATCCATGGACTACTCGCCCTGGTTTTTTGCATTTATCAATCTTGCGATGCTACTTCATCTCTATTGTCAAAAATGTCTACCGAAGAAAAAGTTGGGCAACTTCTTATGGTCCATTTTCACGGTGAAGATGTTAACGATGATGCAAAGGTACTCATTCACCAAGCACATGTTGGAGGATTCATCTATTTTAATTGGTCAAATGGGTTGCACAACCCTAAACAAGTCCAAAAACTCAGTACAAACCTACAAAAGCAAGTACAAAAAACTGACAATCCTATTCCATTGATCATTGCTGTTGATCAGGAAGGGGGCGTTGTCTCCCGTCTAAAGAAGGGGTTTACAGTCTTTCCAGGAAATGGAGCGATTGCTAAAACGGGAATTCCAGGCCTAGCTTATCAATGTGCGAGTGCTACAGCAGTGGAGCTCAAAGCTGTCGGAGTTAACATGACCCTTGGTCCTGTTGTTGATGTCAATGTTAACCCCTATAACCCGGTCATTGGGGTTCGTTCTTTTAGTAACCATCCAGAAAAAGTTGTCACTTTCGCAAGAGAAGCTCTAAGAGGGTTCCAAAAAGAACAGCTCATTTCAGTATTGAAACACTTTCCCGGACATGGTGATGTCACCCTCGACTCGCACGTTGATTTACCCATGGTTGATAAAACCATAGATGAACTTAAAGAAACAGAGCTATATCCTTTCAGAGAAATGTGCGAAGAAGCAGACGCTATCATGACAGCACACTTACTAGTGCCTGCTCTCGATCCCTTCAACTGCGCAACCTTATCAAAAAGAGTCACTCAAAAAATTTTGAGAGATGAATACGGATTTGAAGGTGTCATTATGAGTGACTCTCTCGTAATGAAGGGTTTTTTAACAAATTGCCCCAATATAGGTGAAGCTGCAATAAGAGCCTTCGAAGCAGGATGCGATATGTTGATTCTTGGAGGTAAACAACTCCTCATTGAGGATGGATTTGAACTAAATTGTGAAGATACTCTAACGATTTATAACTACTTACTTGAGGCTGTCTATGAAGGGAGAATACCCGAACAAAGACTAAACGATTCAGTCGAGCGTATTTTACGACTAAAAGACAAATATAGGCTCATCGATCAAGTCAATGAGGAAAAAGATCTTACCGCTCATGTTAACACCCCTTACCACAAAAAAATTGCGCGTGAAGTAGCCTACAGAGCTCTCCGCAATCAAGAAGACAGTACTCAAAAACCCCCAAATTTTGGTGAGATACGTGTTGCTGTTTTTGCTCCCGAGCTTATTCAATACGATCTCAATCTTACAACCCTAGCAACGATTGGTAAAGAGACCAGAACAATGTTTTTTGAAGAACTTAACCCATCATTAGATGAAGCACTTAAGGCTAACAGTCTCATAAAATGGGCTGACGCTTTCATCGTCTGCTCTTATAACGCATGGAAAAATGACCAACAGGCACAATTCATTCAAAAGTTAACGGATAGTAAAAAGCCCATCACAGTCATTGCATTAAGAGACCCACAAGACAGTGATTACGTTCGCCATACAGCAAATTTTATTATCTCGACATCAAGTCCCGACGCCTATTCGATTCAATCGGCTGTTGACATCCTTACAGGAGTGACCAATGTTCCATAAATCATTAATACCTAATTTTTTCTTTTCAATATTTTTGACAACTACATTTACACTTTCAGGAATTACCATTCCAAAAGAGAAAGCTAAACAGATAGGTTTAAAAATATGGAATAACGAATGTGCCAAAAGTACAAGTGGTTTATGCAGTTGGAACGAAGGAGAGAACTTCGCGTCGATGGGAATTGGCCACTTTATCTGGTACCATAATAATTCTGAAGATCCTTATGAAGAGCAGTTTCCTAAACTTCTAACCTTCTTGGAGGAAAATGGTGTAGCTCTACCTGTATGGCTTACCAGATCAAAAACTTGCCCCTGGTGTAGTAGAAAATTGTTCTTACAAGACACTCAAAGAGAGAAGATTACTGAATTGCGCACCATTCTCGTATCAACAATAGATCTGCAAGTTATCTTTATGAGTGAACGTCTTGAAAAAGCTCTTCCTAAAATACTTGAGTCCGCACCCAGTGACAAAAAGCAACTCATTCGTACACAATTTTATCGGGTTGCTGAATGTCCAAACGGCCTATACGCACTTCTGGATTACATCAATTTTAAGGGCGAAGGTTCATCATCCTTAGAGCGTTATAAAGATCAAGGTTGGGGTCTTCTTCAAATTCTCGAACAAATGTCTGATTCTCAGAAAGATACCACAATGAAAGACTTCGTCAGCGCAGGGAAGGCTGTGCTCATGCGCAGAGTCGCCAACGCTCCAACTGAGAGAGGTGAGGATCGCTGGTTGAAAGGGTGGTTCAATCGGTTGGACACCTATCTGACCCCCTAAATACCTCCTAGTTTGGAATCTACAAGAATTGTAAAGATTTTGGTCTTGAACCCCCCTCAACTTTATGATAAATGTTTATTTTAGAAAGAGAGGGGATTTATACCCTCCGAAAGGACTACTTTAGATCTAAATTTCGACCCATCACAAACAGAAGTTAACAACTTTTTGATAAGGAGATCAAAATGAAAAAGGTTGATTTCAAAAAATTAGCTATAATGGGCATCGCTAGTGGAGCGTTGATCGCAACACAATCTGCTCATGCAGCACAAAGCAACCACTCTAATTCGTCACAAGGAATCTACCTTGCAGGAAGTGGATGTGGTGGAGCAAGTGGTTGTGGCGGTTCCAGCAACGGTAACGGCGATGACAATGGTAAAGGTACCGACAAAAGCAACGGTAAAGGTAACGGCAACGGCAAAACAAACGGCCATGGTAGTGGATGCGGTAGCAAGAGCGGTTGCGGTAATGTCACAAAAACACCAAAAAGTTCAGGAGACTATCACTACCGTCCTAGACACTGGGTAATAAGCCACGGTAACGGTAACCTTAACGGTAACGATAATGGATAATGCAACTACAGCAATAGATATCGCTGTGGAGGTCTTTAATTAGACAGAACCAGAAATATCAAAGACAGAGTTTGTGTAAACAAACTCTGTCATTAATGTTTAAAGGTTGTAACGATGCAAAAAAAAGATTTTATTAAACTAGCGGTTATGGGCCTTTCTAGTGGCCTTTTAGTCACCAATCAGTTAAATACACCTCTAAGTGCGGCTCAACACGAGACTGAATCAAATGGATGCGGAAGCAAGAATGGTTGTGGCGGTAATAACGGCTCTAGTGGGAAAGATGAAAGCTACGGTAAAGAAAATGGAAACATAGGTTTCCACATTCTATCCGAAGATGAGCTACTTCTCGAGTTAAATGCAAAAGGCGAAAAACTCTATTTGAACCTAAGCGATGAAGGAAAAGAGTTAGCTCGAAAAGTCGCTAGCCAGCGCTGTAATTGGACCAATGAGTGCAAAGGCCTAAATGCATGCCAGACAGAAAATAACGCCTGTGCGGGACAAGCGGCCTGTAAAGGACAAGGAAAATGTGCATTTTCCGACAAAAATTTGGCTGTAAAAGTCGTATCTGAAAAAATGGCTGAAAAGAGAAAACAAGCAAATTAAACCATTAACAGACATGAGACGAAAAAATGAAAAACGCAGTATTTCCAAATTTAGGTATTGGTGTAGGACTTCGCCCTGTCCATTACGAAGACATTTTCAAAACTGAACCGGATATAGACTGGTTTGAAATCATCAGCGAAAATTTTATGGTTGATGGTGGAAAACCGCTGCAAAATTTACATAAAATTCTCGAACGATACCCCGTTGTACAACACGGTGTCTCATTGGCAATTGGAAGTCCCGATCCATTGGATTTCGATTATCTCAAACGCCTTAAAGAGCTCACAAAAATTACCAAGACCCCCTGGGTATCCGATCACCTATGCTGGGGTCATCGTCCAGGTGCACACTACCACGACCTCCTTCCACTTCCTTACACGAAAGAGGTGATCAAGTATGTAGTTGAACGAGCACGCATTGTTCAGGATTACCTAGAGCTACCATTTGCCCTAGAAAACCTCTCCTCTTACGTTGGGTTTAAGGATGATGAAATGGAAGATTGGGAGTTTTATGGAAGCATAGTAGAGCAAGCAGATATTCATATGATGCTCGACGTCAATAACGTCTATGTTTCAAGTAGAAATCATGGATTCGATCCGCAAGATTACATACGCAATATCCCACTTGAAAGAGTGATCCAGATCCATCTCGCAGGCCACAGTGACCATGGTGATTACGTTCTTGATACCCACGACAACTATGTAAGAGATGAAGTGTGGGCCCTTTATGCTGATGTCTATCCCAAAACGGGAGGAGTGTCCACTTTGCTTGAATGGGACGATAATTTCATCTCCTTTCAAGAAACATGGGAAGAAGCCTTAAAAGCCAAAAAATTTCAAACTGACATTGAAGAATCCCATTCGAAAAAAATAAAACGTCCCTCACCGAAGAAGGCAGTGAAAGCATGAGCGAATACGATGAAACTGTTCCACTAGCACTAAAAAAAACCCAGGAGTGGTTTGCAAGTATTATTACTCAACCTATTGACGACAACAGTCAAATGGAACCTCAGTCGCCTTTGGGAGTACCCATGACTGTTGAAGCTGCTAAATACATCATTCCCAGCCCAACATTAGAACCAGATAAACGCATCGAAATTTACAATCAACAGTATTGGTGGAGACTATTAAGCACCCTACACGATAACTTTCCACTGACAACAAGGCTATTTGGATATCACGATTTTAATAAGATGGTTGGTTTTCCCTACTTACAAAAGTACCAGCCAAACCACTGGTCACTCAATCACCTCGGCGATCTACTCCCAAAATGGATCCGCGAAGATTATCATGAAGAAGATCAACCACTCATTCAAGATTCAATTGATTCAGACTGGGCTTATGTAAAAGGTTTTTTTGCAAAAGAGCTTCCCTTCGAATTAGAAAATGAACAAGAGATGATAGAACAAACATTTTATTTACAACCTTGTATTTCTCTTTTCAAGTTTACACATCGTCTTCTCCCATTTCGTGATGTAATGATCGATCAAGAACCGGAATATTGGGAGAAAGAGAATTTTCCAACACTTGAAGGTAATAGTAACTACTTCTTTGTCATTTATCGCGATTCCTATTATAATGTTTGTTGGTTAGAAGTGGATGAAGCACAATTTTTGCTCCTTTCCAGGTTTAAGATTGGCCAATCAGTCATTGAAATCTGCAATTGGTTAGAAAAGCAAAGCAAAGAGATGCAATCCAT
>JBCDHL010000116.1:0-6537 GCA_038750095.1 Chlamydiota bacterium | reverse complement strand
TGTGGAGGGATCGTTTTCAGTTTTTCTAGCGCATCACGCCAAAATCTCATGGCAGTATCCTGATGTATAAGCGCTCGTTGCTTATCACCCGCTCCCTTTAAAATATTTAAGGCTTTTTGAGCCTCATAATAGCCATCATCAAACAATTCAATCACCTGAGTCCAAGGCTGATATAGGCACCTAGTTTTTAAGTCTTCGCCTTCTTCAAGAGGTTTATAATAGTTCGTTTTCTGTTCATGGATTGCTAACTTCCAAAAATTAGAAGCAAAATTTAGAGAAAGCTCTTGAGAATGAATTTCATGCCCGGATTCGGTAATATCTTTTTCTGTCTGTACCTGTACGATCGTATAATTCACCAGAATACTCGCCATTTGTTCATAGATTAACTGTTCTAAAAACTGCTCTACTGTTGGTGTTTGTTTGATTTCTACAATCCATTTAAATCGTTTTACTTGCTGATAGGCTAATGTCAGATATACACGGGCACTTTTGAATTTTCCTCTCTTAGCATAGTTCACAGAGGATTGCAGGTATGTGGAAGCCTCCTCAAGAATTGTAGTATCGACATTTTTTTCCGCCAAAATAGAAAGGATTGTTGTTTGTTGATCCTTAATACTACTCAAGTAAGCCTCTTGCAAAGGAACCATGAGTTCGGCTTTTTCGTAACTAATTAGGAGTTTCTTTACAAATTCGAGAACTGCATCTTGATCATAAAGGACTCCCATATACTCATTAAGAGTTTTTTCAGATGATTTTATTGAAACCAGGCTCTTATTAAGATCCCCTTCTTTAAGGTACTCCAAAAAAGATAAATAGTCTTTTTTGGCTTGAAAATAGAGTTCATTATTATCGACACGTTCTCCCAAAGCATTCCACAAGTTTACCCAAGTAACTGCCTGATCAATAATACGATCAACCTGTTCATTTTTTATTTCTTCACTCATTGAAATACTTAAAAGCTGTACGACTTCTAACTTGATCGCGTAAAAGCCTGCGAGCATAAGGGGAACTCCGTCTTTAGGATTAACAGTTTCTAGTGATTTTTTAAGGTGTTGCACTTCAACAACTGCAAGTTGTTGCTGTAAAGCATCACGTAACATATTTAAACTATAAGAAGGAGTACATATATCATCTCCTTCTTCAATAAGCTGTCGACAGTAGGCTTGAGAAGCTTTTCTTACATCGTTTAATGCCCGGTTTAGAATAAAGACCGCTTTGAGATAATCCTCTTCGTAATATGTTTGGCCACTTACCATTTTTTGGACAACCTCTTTAGCAACTCGCCATCTTGCAATCGCAAGATTTGTGTTGATTGAGACGACAATTAAAGGAAAGGTATTTCTCTCTTGAGGTATTCCCGAATAGTTTTTAATAGCTTCTTCGACTTCTCCCTTCTCAAGCAATACCGTTGCAATATTATACTCAAGAATAGACTTTTTCCAAGACTCTTTTTCGTTACTTAAAAGTTCTTTGTAGATAGTTAAAGCTCTCTCATAATCCCCTGCTTCGAAATAAATCTCTGCACGCTCCATAGGCTTCTCTACATAACCTTGAGATTGAAAGGTAGTGAATAGTAAAATCCACATCAGAAAAACTGAAAAAAAACAAGAACGAGAAATTACCATTTATCCCGCCTCCAGTTCTCCGGAAAGACGAGCACCAAACCAAGAATGACTATAGCTATTAGGATAGGTCTTTTATAATAGGAATCATAGATAAAATGGTCTCCATATTGATCGAGATATGCTTGCGCTTTTACCTCATACTTACGAAGAAAATGCGGTTCAAAATTAATCTGTTCGTTAAGCTCCTTCGATAAACTGATAATATCGTATTGGTTTGCCTTATAATACCGACCTCTTGCAGTTTCACTTATTGCCTGCAACAACGTAGGATCGAGTTGTGATTCAACTTTTTTTCCTTCAAAAATGATCTCTGGGACTTCCCCTCCTTTTTCGGTTCCTAAGCCTACCGTTACAATTCTCAAGTTTTTCTCTGAAGGAGCGCCGATAAGCTCAATAAATTTTTTCTTATATTCATTCTTTTGAACTTCTGTATCATCTTCATATTCAATATCTTCACCATCAGATAAAAGGATCACTGTCTTCACCTTTTCATTTGGCTTTGATGGATAATCATCCAACACTTTTTTTACAGCATCATAAATGTCTGTACCTCCAACCCCTTCTTCATTAATGTTCACATCGCGCAAAATCAAACGGGTATAGATATAATCCATAGTAGAAGGTACTAATTTATCGCTATCAGAAGTGAAGGTATACAAAGATACTGTTTCACCATCAAGATGACGTATTGTCTCATCGACGAGTTCCTTGGCGATTTCCAATCGACTACGCTTACCACGCATATCTCTGACATCCATTGAAGCTGAAGTGTCCAGCAAAAAAATCACTTCATGAGCTTTTCTCTTACGTATTATCGACCCTGACCTATCTTCATCCTTCTCTTTTTCAAGTGACTCTGGGTACCTCGCATTTCCCTTTGGATCCATCAATGCCAATGTGGCAAATACCCACACACAGATAATGAGTACAGCTTTTCCCCAGTAGTTGAATCTTGGCCTTTTGTAAACGATCTTTTCAACAAATTCGCGTCCACCTATTAATTTGATGATACGCTCTCTATGGTAGTAGAGAGAATAATAAAGGGCCAACATGACAGGTACAAGAAATAACAGATACGCTGCTTGAGGATTTGCATAAAAGAGGTCACCAGTATTCATGGAAACCTCCTGAGTACCGTAGTCGTTAGCAAACCAGAAAGAAAAATAGAGACGAGTCCCAAAAATATTAACGGACGATAAAATGAGACCCTTTTATAGATGTGTGGAAGATTTTCCTTGAAATCTCTAGTATGTTCGGGTAATTCACTCTTCTCTAATTTATCAATTTCTGCGTAGATATCCTGTAAATTTCTACTGGTATCAACATAGTAAAATTTTCCTCCTGTTAAATCTGTGAGCAATTCAAAGTACTGTCGATGATCATTATATCGTTCAGAGTTAATTTTAGGATCGATATTGACAATATATAAAGTGATACCATACTCCTTTGCAAAATTCGTTGCGTCAACAAGATCAATACTTCGTAAAGGATTTTGATAATCTTCAGGATTTGTCTCCTGAAAACCATCTGTGACCAAAAGAATCACCGAATTTTTTATTTCATAAGCAGGCTTACCATCTTGAACAACGTCTTGTCCAAAGTGCTGTGTTGCTTTGATGAGATTTGCTGTTTTGAAGATTGCATAACCAATAGCAGTACCCAGTTGACTTTCATCGTGATTAACTTTCAGTGCTCTCAGATTTTCAATAATTTCTCGATGGTCAAGAGTAAGAGGAGCAAGGACTTGTGCTGAGCGTGCAAATGAGACAACACCAATTAAGTCATTCGGACGTCCTTTTAAACTTTCACCAGAGTCCCCTCGAACAAAACGTTCTGTTACATCTTTGAGAATTTCCATTTTAGTGACTTTTTTTCGACGTCCTGAAGATGTTGAAAGCTCTAATTCTTCACTCATGGACCGTGAGTTATCGAGCACGAGATAGATAGCAATACCCTCTGTTGGGATACGCATAGGATCACGTATATCCCCTTCCGAATCTTTCTTTAATGTGTAGTAGTGGGGGTCGATGAAGGCAATAAGAAAAGATACCAATGCAATACCCATTAAGTACGTTGGTAGAAAGGTAAAATATTGCCTAAAACTTTTCTGGTCCGAAAGGAAATATCCTAATCGAGAGTAATATATAAACGGTTTTTTCCACTTTTTAAGATAAAACCAAGAGGCAATAATAACGAAAGTTATGCCTATTGCTGTCCAAAAGGAGTTGTTATCAATTTCGATATCAAACATCATCTAACCCAAATATTTCATGGATATTAGCAAAATCTACACAAATTGTTTCGCAATCTGTTCATAAATCTCCCCTCATCAATATGATAAATATATTAACTTCGTCGAGATTTTGAACATCTCATCGAAACAGTTTGTATATCTTTTACCTCTACTCATGATATATCCGGGTTAATCAATATCAATTTTCCGCAATAATAGAGCATTCGTAATCACTGAAACAGAACTCATTGCCATTGCTGCTGCTGCAACGATTGGATTTAAAAAACCAAATGCTGCAAGGGGTACACCTAAAGTATTGTAGACAAATGCAAAGAAGATATTCTGCCTAGCTTTCTTCATCGTTGCTTTTGATAGATTGATCGCTGTGACCACCGTAGTCAAATCATCACGTAAAAGGGTGACATCCGCTGCCTCAATTGCAATATCACTACCAGCCCCTATAGCAAAGCCGATACTAGCAGCGGCTAGAGCAGGCGCATCATTGATACCATCGCCCACCATGCCTACCTGCTTCCCAGAAGCCATTAAATTTGTGACAGCCTCCGCTTTATGCTCTGGTAGTACCTCAGCTTCAAACTCGTCAACGCCAGCAAGATTTGCTACGGCTTCTGCAGTTTTTGCATTATCCCCCGTCAACATAACAGTATATATTCCCAAGTTTTTTAGCGTTTTCACAGCTTCATAACTACTGGGTCTGAGTGGGTCAGATATAGCAATCCCACCCATTGGGCCTTGATCACTCCACACAATACTAATCGTTTTACCATCCTTCCTCAACTGAGCGATCTGTTCATCATCTAAATTTTTTCCACTCTCTTGTGCGAAACGAGGAGAGCCGATGGAGTAATAAACACCATCCACTTTCCCTTGAACCCCTTTTCCTGGTACCACTTCAAAATCGGTAACCGTTCCAGGCTTCAACCCTTTCGTCTCACCAAAAGTAGAAATAGATGTAGCGAGGGGGTGCGTTGAACTATTTTCCAAAGTCATCGCAATCTTGAGTAACCGGTATTCGTCAATACCCGGTGCGGGATAGACGCCAGAAACCTGGGGCTTACCCTCTGTCAATGTTCCGGTCTTATCGAGAATCAAAGTTTCAATTTTCTCCGCTTGCTCAATCGCCCTTGCCTCACGAAAAAGAATCCCTCTTCTCGCACCACGACCACTAGCAACCATAATAACCGTTGGTGTAGCCAAGCCGAGAGCACATGGACAAGCAATAACAAGGACGCTGACGGCATTGATAAGACCTTCAGCAACATTCCCAAATACCGCCCACAAAATAAAGGTCACAATACTTACACAAATAATAGAAGGAACGAAATAATAGGAAATAATATCAGCGAGCCTTTGAATGGGGGCCTTTGAATTTTGTGCTTGTTCAACTAAGCGAATAATTCCACTCAACACAGTATCGGCACCTACTTTCGTAGCCTTAGCTCTGAAAGCACCATTCTGGTTCACGGTTGCTCCATATACAGTATCGCCAACACTCTTTTCCACCAAATTACTCTCGCCGGTCAGCATCGCTTCATTCACTGTCGACTTACCATCAATAACTTCTCCATCCACAGGAACCTTCTCTCCCGGTCTTACTAAAAAGACATCGTCAACCTTGATTTCACTGATATCAACTTCAACAAACTCACCGGAGATTTCGACTTTTGCCCTTTTAGGCTGTAGATCCATTAATTTATGGATTGCTTCGGATGCTCGCCCTTTAGTACGAGATTCCAGCCAACGCCCAAAAAGAACTAATGTGATAATCATTGCACTACTTTCAAAGTACAAATGCTCCTGAAGTTCAAAGAAATAAACAACGAGACTAAAGAGATAAGCAGCAGTAGTTCCCATTGCTATTAATAGGTCCATGTTTGGACTTCTTGCTTTCAATGAACGATATGCTCCTTCATAAAAGCGCCAGCCCAACCACAACTGAACGATGGTTGCTAAAATCCCTTGAATCACTCCTGGTATTTCCGACTTAAACCCAAGAAGCATCCAGAACATTTGTAAGAATAATGGAAGAGTAAACAATGCCGCAAAGGCAAAAGCCCAAAACTCCCCTTCAATCTTATGGTGGTGCTCATGCAGATCTGGTGCTTTGTAAACTTTGGCTCTGTATCCAGCTTCATGAACTTTATCGATGAGCGTATCTACGGAAATGATGTTTTTCATATGAATGACAGCTTTACCCGTCGCGAAATTAATGATGACCTCTTCAACATCATCTAGTTGCTTGAGTGATTTTTCGATACCGTTAGCACAGGTGACGCAGCTCATTCCTTCAATCTTCAATTCAACCACATTCTGATCCATGATCACCCTCGTTAGTGAATATCTTAAAATTCGGCATGATTCAAGTTACTTTGGCTTTAACCATGTCTAAAATTCAAATATTCCCTATATAACAATAAGAATCAACCGATTCGTCAAAATTACGACTGTTCCTCTTTCCAATTTAAAATTAATGTAGCTTCCTCTTTGACTTTGGAGTCTATATCATCTCTAGATGCAAGTATTTCAATAACAGGTCAAAGGTCCTTTGCATACTCAGTTTGTACCAAACCATATTCATGTTTGGTGAATTAGTATTTCAAACCATACCTAAGAGCATGAACTTTAAAGGAATGTGTCATGTCATTTGCGTGACGCCAC
>JBCDHL010000115.1:0-6544 GCA_038750095.1 Chlamydiota bacterium | reverse complement strand
GCTGAAAACAGCACTCTTCACTATCAGAAACAAACGATGTTTTCAATTGATGATCCACGGCATCTAAGATGATCTCCCCTTGGGTGGCATCAGGAAAAGGATGAAAGGTGTAGTCAGCTTCGTTATCAAGGGTGAAGTTAAGCTCTTGAGTCGCCTGATCATAACCCCAATCACCAGGGATTGGAAGGACTTTATCAATCGCTATATAGTTGTTTTGCACCTTGCTACGAACGACACCACTCTTTTTAGGTAACGCATAGTAATAGTGAAGACCTACGACCGAATCACTATCGCTAACAACAGAGAGATTAAGGTGCAATCCGTCGGGCTGTAGCTCTGCCTGAAACTCCATTTTGAAATCCTGGTTTTCAATGTCTTTCAATAAAACCCCATTCCACTCATCTTTTCCTGTCAGCGTTGCCTTCACCGAATGTTCCGTCGCTTCATAGGTCCAGGGAGCATATCTACCAACACCGTGGGAAAAAGGATCAACATTCCCACTTTTTCCTCTGATACGAGCAATGTGTGGAAACCTATCTTCATTAGAAAGAACGGGGAGGACTTCTGGTTTCCTTTTGTGGAAATGTGGCCCAATAAGAGAGCCGAGGCCAGCATAACGCTCTTCAAACAAGGGAGTAGTCGATAAATCCATGACTTCGATATCGCCTTTTTTGTAACTCACCATATTCATCCCTTTACCGGGTAGATAGGTCACTTCGAGGGGAACCCCTTCTTGGGTAACATTTTTCAGTACTATCTCATCCATTGCTCTCTCCATCTTCTAATCTATATCGATCGTGTTTCAAAATTACACGAGTTATCACTATTCAACAAACAAAATTATAATTGTGTTAACATTGAGACTAGAGAGCAAGGAGGTATGCAAATGATTAGTAGATTCTTTAAAATCAGTATTATAGCATCTTATCTAATGTTGATTACGGTAAGTGGTCACGCAACTTTCCAAAACTGGCAGTCTGATGCCTTTAAGGAGAAGCCACATAGGGAAGAGATGCAGCAACACCATAATGACGAAAGACTTGAGTTAGAGAAAATGATTCGCGAAGATCCATCCATAGATAGGGAGGCCTATTACGAAGCAATTGCCCCAAAAGACATGGAGAGGGATCATGACTATCTGCTTCACGATCACCCATTGCAAGAGGCTCCTTTACCCACTAAACAAGTGGAATAGAAGAGCTAATTACGAAACTGCGTGACATAAAACCCGAGCCAAACAAAATAGAGCCATAGTCCCAATAGGACGATTGCAGATAAAGCTTGTTTAAGAGGGAACCCTTTCGTAAGTGAGGAAACCTTAGGATTATCTGGATTAAACCACACAACCCATTTTTTGGCTTTCATCTTCTCGAGCCGATACTCAGCAGCCCAAAGGTTCGGAAAAACGGTTTTCTCAAAGAGTTGCAAGCTGCTATAAGCACCGCCTTCGTACTCGAAAGTGTACTCCGCCTGAATTTGATAATCCTCATCTCCAATTTTAAGTATCTGCCAATGAATATCATGGACGGACACTTTCGCTTTCAGGGAATAGTAATGGGTGAACTGATCAACAGTACCCCAGCAAAACCAAATGACAACAAGGGTAATAGCACCTAAAAAAATTAGCCAGATTTTGTTTTTGTGCATCCTTTAAGCCCCGGTTTCACAAGTTGATAAAATTTTTCGGGAACGAGCGAACGTATGGTCAGATGCTTTTTTGTGACAGGGTGCTCAAATGATAAGGCATAGGCGTGAAGACAAAGGCGCCGAATCGTATTTGTTTCAGCTCCATATTTTTTGTCACCAACGATCGGATGTCCCGCTTCACTACAGTGTACGCGAATTTGATTTTTTTTACCCGTTTCTAATGTGACATCTAATAGGCTATATCGTTTCGATGTACCGTCCACTTGGTAATGGGTGATGGCAAGTTTTCCCCTTTTGGGATCTTGAGACGAGTGTACAACGTAATTGGAATCTTCAAATAGATAAGATTTCCAAGTCCCTTGTTTTTCCTTGAAATGTCCCTCCACAATCGCGGTATAGCTTCTTTTAAGACTATGCGCTTCAAACATTTTCTTGAGCTCCTCACAGGCCTCTTCTTTAAGAGCGAAAAGCATCACCCCTGAGGTATCTTGATCCAATCGGTGAACGACAAATACTTTCTTGGGATAATAGTAATCTTTAAGAATTGCGTGAGCGGTATTTTCTTGATCGAAATCTGTTGAGACACTCAGAAGCCTTTCTGGTTTATGGATCACCGTGATATGAGCATCATCGTAAAGGACTTCGATGCCTTGAGGGAGAAATTTCTTTTTTGTTCCTAGCTCTATCTGCTGACCAGAAACGATCTCCTGGTTTGCCTTTTTTGCTGGTCGCTGATCGACGAGTATACGCCCTTCTTTAACCCAAGAACGTAAAGTTGTTTTTGAAGATTGCGGATGCTGCTCTTGAAGAAGGTCAAGAAGCGGCCCATCACGGTCGGCTGTAAATTTCATCTGTTAAATCTTTAATTTGTATTGTTCAGGAATTGGTCCATTTAAATAACTTGCTAGGATATCATACAATTCCCGATAAAATCCAGAGCGATGAAAGCCACAGGAAAATCTTGTTCTGACTTCTTCAAGAAAAGTCCCATTTTTGATCGAAATAAACCGTTCAAGCGTCTCTTTTTGTTCTTTGGTTAACTGTTCATGGTACCTATGATAAAAAATATGTGCTTGATTAAGCTTCGCATAGAAATTTCTAAAAATTCCATCTCGAATAGACTTTTCTCGAAAAAGAGACAAAAGTTTCTTACAACCGATTTGTCGATGCCCAACATTCCAATTGTGACCATGCTGCCGGTAATAAGTCGTTTTTTTATCTAAAAACCCAACTTTCCCAAAAGCTGTAGCAACGAGCGACACCCAATAGTCATGCAACAATGCATTTTTTGGAATAGGAAAAGCTGAATCCATCAAAGCTCGATTCATCATCATTGTACAGCCAAGCACATGATTATCCATCAAGACCTGAGAGAAATTGTTTTTCCTAGGATCCTGTTGACTGTAACTATAGAATGAGGTGTCGATCATATTGAGATCGTCGTCTACAATGCAGGAGTTGCTATGGACAAGCAGTGGAGTCTCTTCTCCAAACTCTCTTTCCATTTCTTTCATTTTTTTTAACGTCTCTTCAATCTTCGCGGGCAACCAAATATCGTCCTGATCTGAAAGCATCACATACGGCGAGGCTGAAAATTTGACTAAACGAGAGAAGTTTAGAACCATTCCAACATTTTCATGATACTGTTGAAAAAAGACTTTTCCTCTATTCTTCTGCGCATATTGATAAACAATATCGGGGGTAGAGTCTCTAGAGGCGTCGTCTCCGACAACCAGAAAAAACTTCTGGTGTGTTTGCTCCATAATAGACTCAATTTGCTCTGCAATGAACTCTTCACCGTTATAGGTCGCGAGCAGAATGTCTACCTCGTCATTCATCTCCACTCCAGGGATAATGATGTAGCTCTATCTATACCAAATAAAAATTTTATAGATTTACTGCAAGAAACTTTCCAAAAAATAGGGAAACAGACACAGATCTTGACGAATTAACAAACAGTATTTATAATTGATAACCAAGAATAACTAACAAAACTAGCATTCCAAAATTTAGAGGTACAATGGCTAAAGATACCGGCGAAAAGAAAAAAACCAAGCGTCCAACAGCTCTAAAAAGAGACATTCAAAACGCTAAGAAACGTCAAACAAATAAAGCTTTTAAATCAAAATTGAGAACTGCAATCCGTCGCTTTCAAGAGTCCTTATCCGGTGATGATCAAGATATCGTTACAGAAAAACTCAACGAAGCGTACAGTATGCTTGACAAAGCCGTTAAAAGAAATATTCTAAAACTCAATGCAGCTAGCCGTAAAAAATCGAGACTAGCAGCAAATGCAGCTGCGAAATTTCAATAAACAACAATTTTGACTTTTATATCGAACGTGTTTCAAAATTTGGTTTTTAAAACACTTTCGATATATACTCAAAGGGCTCAATTTATGATGGTGCGACGATTGATCATAGCATCACTTACCATTCTCATTAACCTTTCTAACCTACTATCCACAGATCTCGAGCTCGTACCCGACTTCACAGTCATGATTCCGATGCGTGACGGGACAGAACTCCCAACTGACCTCTATTTTCCCGATGGAGAGTTGTACAACCTACCCTGTGTCTTAATGCGCTGCCCTGCAGGAAGGCATGCATACCCTTGGAGAAACTACGCGAAACTTGCACATTTTGGCTACGTCATCGCTATCCAAGACACCCGTAGCGCTCTGGACAAAGAAGGTAAAAGTCTGCCTTACTGGACCGACGGATGGGGCCATGAGAAAGATGGTTACGACACCGTTGAGTGGCTAGCAAGAAGTACATTTACCAACGGACGTATCGGGACGATCGGTTTTTCCGCTGTAGGTATCACTCAGCAGATGATGGCTCCTTCAGCACCGCCATCACTAAAATGTCAATATATCGGCGTTGCTGCAGGCAGTATTTACCACCACGCAGTCTTCCCCGGTGGTCAACTACTCAAAAACCAAATCGAAGGGTGGCTTGGCGCTTATGCTAAAGATCCAAGTATCTACAACTACTTATCCAGCCAACCTCACTATAACGAATTCTGGAGTTATTTCGATTCTATCAGCATGGCACATGAGGTAACGGCTCCAGCAATTCACTACGGTGGATGGTACGACATATTTATCCAAGGAACCCTAGACTCTTTTGTAGCGAGACAAAACGAGGGCAAAGAGGGAGCAAAGGGGAAACAAAAATTAATCATCGGTCCATGGACCCACTTTTGGCCAGACACCACCGAGCTTGGAGATTTTGAAGTCCCGCTAAATGCAAGAGAAATGCCTATCGCTTTTTCCCCAAAAAGATGGTTCGATCATTACCTCAAAGAAGTGAACAACAATATTGATGAAATCCCAGCAGTCACCTATTATCTGATGGGCCCACTGGATGGGACCTTTACATCTGGAAATGTCTGGAAAACAGCAGATCATTGGCCCATTCCTTCGGAGAGAGTCGCATTCTACCTAGGAGAAAGTCATTCGCTTACACAAACTCCGTCCGATGTCAAAAACGAGAAATATTCCTATGAATACGACCCCAATAACCCTGTTCCGACAATGGGTGGACGCAACCTGTTTATCGAATCAGGCCCTATGGACCAAAGAAAAATCGAAGAACGTGAGGATGTCATAGTATTTACAAGCGCACCTTTGGAAGAGGATCTAGAAATTACAGGTCATCTTCTGGCGACGATCTATTTTTCGAGTGACTGTGATGACACCGATGTTGTTGTCCGCTTTTGTGATGTCTATCCCGATGGAAAGAGCATTTTAATTGCCGACAGTATTTTCCGGACAGCTCTGTTGAATGATGGACATCATGGTGAACCAAAACTAGATGATTCTGAACCTAGAGAAGTAGAGCTTGACCTCTGGTCAACAAGCGTCTTGATTCCTAAAGGACATAAACTTAGAGTTTCTGTAAGTAGTTCCAACTACCCACGCTTTGAGAGGAATGTCAATAATGGCTTCATGAACATTCATAAAAATGCACCTATTGTCGCCCATAATATAATTCACACCGGAAAAAAATACCCCTCAAGAATCAATCTGCCGATTATCAAAAAATAGAATACCCCTATGTTTCCTCGTTTTATAACTGCCTACGATCAAACAAGAAAGAATCAACAATTTATACCGATCGTGTTTCAAAATTTGGCATGGTTCAAAAAGATATTTTTTAAGGTATCGGTATAACAGTTTAGAACCTGTTCAGAATCTTTTTGGTTGGAAAGTACTAACCATAAATGAAGTTCAACTACTTTTTTCTCTTAAAATGTCTGATTATCATAGAGGTTTACTAATAAACTTTGATGTAAAAATGCTCAAGGACGGCATTCAAAGAATGAGAAATTGACCTCTCTCTTAGGTTTCGGTCATCTCATAGGTAAAAATTCAGAAAAATTCCTAATATTTTTCTTCACTCCAGGCGCTAAAATATTATTGGCACGTAATCGCTGACGCGAAAAATGTTACCATGGTCTGAACCATGCCAAAATTTGGTTTTTGAAATACGATCGGCATACATTCACTTGTTCATAACGAATTTTTCCCAATATTCTTTCATGTAGCGGCACCACTTATTACTGAAGTGAACGATCAAAGCTTCCTTCTGGTAATCTTGAGTCTCGTGCTTGAGAAGCTTTTTGGAGTATTTTTTTCCATTTAAAATAGAAATCACTACATCTTTCCATTTGAAAGCAGCAACTCCTTTATTTGAACCAGCCATTTTGACCAGGTGATCGAAAAATAGACTGGAAAAGATGATGGACTTGCCTAACCAGTAACGTAGTTTTGTAGATTTAATTTGGCGGTATTCTTTTACGACCATCTTGAAAAATTCTGCGACATCAGAGAAATGTCCGCTTCCTATGGCTATGATCGCATCATCAAAAGGAGCTGGTGGAATTCGTCTGT
>JBCDHL010000114.1:0-6579 GCA_038750095.1 Chlamydiota bacterium | reverse complement strand
GACGTCTGCCAGATGCCGAAAAGAAATCTATTTACCGCAACGTACCAGTCACAAACCAATGGGCGAGTCGAACGTTTTAACAGGACGTTGAAGGTCTCAATCAAAACCCTAGCAGAAGTTTTTGTAAAAAGATCAAAAATCTTAAATTTTGAAACACTGCGTGGTAAATATTTGATGTCCCTATAAAATGATAAGGACGTTCCTATCATTTCATGGATACACCGTTCAGTTTCCAAATGTTAAGGACGTTATGGTACTTTCATAGGTACAGTATACAGAGTTGCTATGATTCGTTTTCCTAAAAAATTCAATCCTTATATTTTCTCCTGTCTGTATGAAATACCAATACTGTTCCGGAAAAGTGTACATCGGGACTGTTCCTCCGAAACCGGTGTCACGACTATTAAAAATCAATCATTCGTTACTTTCATTTTAATGAAACGGTAATATAATATATGAGAACAGAAAAAAGAATATATTCATCTAGGAGAACTAAATTTGTAAGATATATACGCTGCGAGGCGGTTTCACAAGCCACATCCGATTTCGGTTAAAGAGTTTACTAATGAAGACCGCTAAGTTTTACATAAAGATCGTTTGTATTATTCTGAATACACATCATCGCAACTTTCTATCAAATTCAATAGTTGCTTGATTGTTTGACAAGTTTCCGACCCACTAAAGACCACAGCAGGAATATAAACGACTAATTTCCCTATAAATATTCTTTCACTGTCTATATTGGATATGTCTTGCGAACGCAGGCCTGGTAGTGGTCTCCAGGTGAATGTAAAAGCATCGAAATCAAGTATGTTATTGTTGTTTATAATGTGGTGATTTGAAGGTCTCTGGGAAACGTTAAACTTGTTACGGAACGATCCTGTTTCGTGATCCCACTCCGTTGTGGGTACGGAAATACAACTAGTTTTATTCTCTCTTGTGCTAATGTTTCTATTAGGGGCGGCTTCAATGCCATTCATTGTGTTGGAATCGATAGGGTCCAAAGTTTTCTCTTGTTTAATCGAGCACAAAAATCTTGAACAGCTCTTACCCACAAATATATTTAAAGGTTGCATATTACTTTCCATATTCCAGTGAGCTCCTCCCATTACTTGTAAAAGGTGAATACCCTTGCGACTCACCTCATGCCGAACAAACGTTTGGAGTTCTTCATTACTACTGATACCGATCCAGTCTAAAATGGAGTAGTAACTGTCAAATACAGCATGCTTTTGAGACAGCGGATGTATATTTGATTGTATACATGTTAGAGGTGGGAAAAAGCGAACGCCAGAGCCGTATTTAATCTGTAACTCTTGACATATAGTTGAAAAGTCGTGAAGTGTGCAATGTATTGAAAATTCCAAAGGGCATCTCCTGAACAAAGATGAAAAGGTATGTTGATTCTCACCTTTCATATCAGAATGCGTTCGCTTCATTAGTCTTCGTAATTCATGTTTGATGTAAAGTCGCTTTTCCAATGTTCTAAGAGGGTTATTGTGATGAAAGATGGAAGCCTGAAGGGACTGAAACTTTCCCTGTAAAGCTTGAACTTCCCCTTGTAGCTTCGAATGTAAGATAGTTAAGTCGGAGACTTGATTTTTAATATCCAGCGAACGCTCTTTAGAAACCACTTCTGTCTGGTCATGAGAAGATAAACGTCCTGTTCCTTGTCTTGAAAATTTCACCTTCTTTAGTGACCCACTATTGTTTAGCGGTTTACCTAGATGTGTTATACTTCTTTTAACTTGATGTGCAGGTGTCGTGGTTGAAATCGACAAAACGTCTGTGGGGCGTAACTCCGAAGTAAATTTCCAAGTTGCTTCGGAACCGTTTAGCAGTGATCCTGCCACTGAAAATAGTAAAGCTATTTTCCCTCGCATAAAATGAACAATTCCCTTTTCTTCTGCATAGAAATTTCTACTCGTATCTGAACCATTCTTGTACGTTACATTTGCGATCGCACGTACATTACATCCTTCATGAAGATCTATGCTGTCAACACATGTTTCCCACCAGACGGAATCTCCTCCTGGCATTTCGAACTGCACGTAAATAATATCATATACAATAGGCAGTTTTGTATCTTTTCTTTTCATTGCGTTATTTGTGTTATGCTGTACAAAAAAGAAAAGTGTATGCGAAACAGTTGAGTGAAATTGAAATGCGAACGCTGTTAATCTTGATATTATAGGCCTGGACTAATTTGAAATGCGAACGCACTTTATTGATAAAATTGGTAAGATCAAAAGGGAAAGTCTGCAATGTTGATACTATAAAGATCGAATTGGTGGAAAGATAGGTTGGGAATTAATTGAATTTGGTAAGAAATATGAATATTAGGTTTAACGGTGATCTTTTATTTGAGGATTATATGGATCTATGATTATATGTAGTATTTCGAGTTCGTAGTTCCGTCGATGGCCTCAATCAGCGACGTACCAATCAGAAGAGGAGGAGGGCTACAGCATGTAGGTAGAAACTATAAATATTTGTCGAAAAATCTAAAAAAAAAAGGAAAAAATGTTTTTGTTTGATCGAAGGACACTTCTTGGAATTATATTGATGCTAAAAACATTTTCTACCACGGTTGGGTCCACCAAATATATCGATTTATGCACTATTCCTGGCTGTTACGAATAGAGCTGACTCAAGAAACAATAACTAAAGTAATCTAGTAACAATCCAAAATGACTAATACATCACGGGGAGGAGGGGTATCAAACCGCGTGACCAAGAAAATACAATCAAGTCGAGGAGGGCGTAGTTCAACATTGAGGATTAATAGTGAGGGACCTAGGAATAAATTTGAAAGTGTCACTAAGCGTTCGCAAGAATCAACAGGAAGCGGAAACCTTAAGGTTATTGTGAATCCTTCTAAAGAAGTGAAGGGGAATGGAACAGGAACACAAAGTAGAATTACACAGAGTCAAATAACAAGCAGTGATGATGGATTTATAATTGCAAAGTCACCCATGAAAAAACGAAAGTTCTCCGCATCAGAACGAGTAGATGACCATAAAGAAACAAGCGGGATATCCGTGGGATCTAGAAACGACGGAACTAAATCATCAGAGATAGCAACAGTTCAAGAAACAAAATCAAATGCACCAAAAATTGGAAATAGACGTAGGAGCCCGAGACACCGAAACGCTGCTGCAACGAGTGAAGCAGGAACCTCCGAAGTATGTGGAAAAAATTATGCAAAGTCAAGGAGGAAGTCCGATGAGACAGTCAATACCGATGAAGATCCGTTATTAACGGCATCAAATGAACTCAATTTGGGCGGTGATAGTGACGACAAAATCGAAAAGGAATTCAAGAGTAGAACCTCTAAGCGAACGCGAGAATCAGATGTTACAAGAGAAAGTAAAAGGCTGAAGGCAGGGTCAACAAACAATAACGAAGATGAAATCGAAGAAAACGTAAATAAAATATCAAAGGAAACAACATCAAAAGCAAAACGCAAAAATGTTGTGGAAAGCACCGAAAATCATTTTCAAACGTTACGTGTTGAAGATGGAAATGATCATCTACGTGGAGGGGAGAGCAATAATCAGATAGAAATTAAAGCGAACGCTATATTGTTTGAAGTGAATAATGTGAAAGATATGGTCAGAGAAGTTCTAGAGCAGAATAAGGAATTGATGAAGAAATTTATTGACATTGAAGAAAAAATGAGTGCAAGTAGTCTAGCCCCTTCAGTATGTAATAAAGAACGTCAAAATATGACAACGAGAAAAGAATATGGAGAAGAAAGCAATTTATCAACAAAGAAGAGATTTGAAGAAATAATGGATCAAAGGTTGCCTATGTTACGATCCATTTTCTCTGATGAAAAATTTAAACGCAGTACCGGGACAGTCTTTACATCCACTATTATTCGGTGTAGAGTGAAACATGAGGTTCCTCCTCAGAACATTTATCATTTATTCCAGTTGCTGTCATACTCTGTTCAGAAGACAGCGAAGGGACCGGTGAACGGTACTGAAATTGGTATGGAAGCTGGAACTATTAAACGAAGCATCATTCTAGATTGTGTCCGAAAGTTCTATACGGAAATGGAAAATGCGTACGCGGAAGAAGGGGGTTATGAAGAGGGACAGTATCCCCGATGGTTGAGGAAAGTTCAACGAGAGGGATCCTCTACACCTCAACCGTACATATCTGAAGACGACATGGAAAAGGGGTATTTAAGACGTGAACGAATTCGAGGTGATGACTATGGTTCGAAGAGAAGGAAACAAATATCAGAGGGAAAAGTAATAGCGAATTTTCAAGATGACGGAGAATATGTCGGATGGGTCGCCTATGGGATGTTGACGACATTCTTAACTCGGACAAGGAAAGTGGCGAACGCGATGCTTTATGAATCGGTATTGTATCTGTTTTCTCCCTGGAGATATACGATTGATGACAGAGAAGTAGCTAATGATGAAGGAGATAATGTTACCTCTAATGGTAGTGTTTCATCAAACGTTATTAAGTCTATTACGAAGGAAAATTTGCGAATGAGATGGGTTAGTGATCGAAAGGACGTGATAAGGAATTTGAAAGACATTCCTCTTTCTTATAATTTAAGCGATACGAAGGAAGCGAACGCAAAGAACAGAGAAATATATTTGAGTTTTGTCGCCAAGCGTAAGGAATTACAAATGGAAGTTGAACACAGAGTAGCGGTACATCGTCATAGTAAAGGGAAAGGCACAAGACAAAGGAAAGGAAGAGACATACGTATCTTTTCGCGAACAATCACCCTGATGGACGCAGCTTCACAATATCTGTATGGGTTGCATGGAGGTGATCGGACCGGGAATGCTACCGAATTCATGAGTCATAACCGGCGTTCGCCTGTAGCCATTTATCTTCTGGCTGTTTGCTTCCGTGACATGATCGAAACTACATTTGCAGAAAAGATTCAGTTACCGGATAGTTCGATTTCGAGAAATATACATCTGGATAAATATTAGTTTAATGATCGTATGACGAGTGAATTTAAAGGTCAGATGAAAAATGCAATTGAAAAGTTCACTCCTAATGTTCAAACGCAAGGGAGAATCTTCAACCGATGCATTTGGGGTGTCAGTGAAGATGAGTTTATGCAACACCATAATGAGTTTCTATTTAATGCGAACGCAAGAGGAACCAAGAGTAATCGATTTAATCCTACAAAAGCATGCTCTGATGTAGAAAGGCTTTTAGAAGATGACATAGAATTTGAAGAAGTTGAAGAAGAGATGTCGGTACAAGGTAGGCATGATGGTGGTTATACGAGTGAAGAACGTGATGGTACAACTATTGCGAACGCTAGAGGTCAAATCTATCAGACACAGAAGAAAACGCGCGGTTCGCAATCGGATAGTCTAATTGAATCTGAGTTACAAGAAGATAATACAGTCTATGATGAATTCGAAGAGTATGGGAAAAAGACTTACGATGATGACGGAGAACAGACTGATGAGAGCGACCCTCCGCTGCTCTCGGGATAGGTTGGAAGGGCTCACAGTTTCACGATGACGGAGATTGTTGAGGCATAAATAAATGAACACATGTTGATCCGTAATTGGCGAGTATTTTCCAGTTTGTTAATGCCGTGCTGGTTCATCCTGCATTGACATTACAATACGTGGATGAACTTGTGTAATTATGTGTAGCGATGAAATATGCCCATACCGAGATGTATTGTATTTGCGTTCGCTTTTTTTTCTGTAATTAATTTACATAAATTAATCATGAGTCGGGATCATGAATCGTGATCGCAGGGCGATTTCCGTACGCCGCCATCTCAATGTATCGATTAGAATCATTAAGATAATATTAAACTAGCCCTTTGCTTCATTATTGCGAACGCGACCCAGTTCTTTTCATCAATTCTTACCGCGATACCACGAATACATCAAATTCACGGTGCTCATTGCCTGGGACATAAAATTCACATGTATCCTGAAATATCTCCATGTAATATCGATACTGCAATTTGTAGCCATTTCCTTCAAAAAATTTTAAAAAATTAAAGTATTTTAATTTTTCAAATATCCTCTGTTTATTTCAATAAAAATCGAATAAACTCAATGCGTTCGCAAAATACAACTCACTTCATCTCTTCATAATTTTCATTGACAATATGTCTCAACGATTTACGAGAAGTAAATCTCGCTCAGGAAACTCCTCAACTCGCTCATCCTTGCAGATTACTCCCAAGCACCCTCTTAAGTCGAACAAGCGCCCCCCATCCTGTCCATCTTCAACAAATCGCACCATATTACGACCCCCCAGTTACTCAATGGCAATGGCGAACGCCGATATTAGTGATAGTGGTTCGAATAGCAGCGAGATTGAAGCAAACGAGAATGAAGCGAACGCTGATAACATCACCAACAACAACGCAAACAACAACAACAACAACAACAACAAATTTTGATTCGGAGATAACTCGGGATCTACTGCGCCGTTTTCGGAGATTTTTAGTTCGCTGGATTCCGCTGAAAAAAAGGTTTTACCTTGTCGTGGGCAAAGCGAGGACGAACGCCACGATCCGCGGCGATCCGCGAAACAATCCTCGGAACGCGCAGTCGGGCG
>JBCDHL010000113.1:0-6646 GCA_038750095.1 Chlamydiota bacterium | reverse complement strand
GGTTTCTTTAAAGAGTCTATCGTGGGTTTCGATGACATAGAAAGAAGCTACACCTATGCAGTAGTAGAAGGTGTGCCTGTGAAAGGTTTAGTGTACAGCTTTTAAGTAGTAGATCTTTGCTACAACAAGAGCATGGTGGTTTGGACTTCAAACTACGACCAGTTCATTAATAACCCTAACATGTCCGAAGAACAGTTTTTAGGGTTTATGGATCAGTCGATAAACGAGATGATCTCCAAGATATCCAGTGCTGCTGCAAAATCCTAATGTACAACAGGGAGGGTAAGCCCTCCCTTTTTTTAAATATCTATTCTTATGTCAAGATCATTATTTTACCTCTGTTTGGCTTTCGTATGCCTATTCCTTTTTAGTTGTGATGCTAGTTTGGATACGAAGCTTAAAATCAAGAGTGATGCCCTAGGTTACGATTTTAATGTAACCATTAAAGAAATGGGAGAATCAGAAAAAAAGCCCATCTTTTACATAACAGATGGAGAGTCGTTTTTAGACAACAACCTTGCTTTGTTACTGGATAGCCTAACATCAGCTAAAGTGATTCCTCCTGCATACTATGCTTTTGTTGGTAGTATTGATGAACGATCGGGCGAAAATGTCAGAAACAATCTGTTTTTCTGCAATGAAACCTACTTAAGTTTTTTCGAACAGGAGTTAATACCTGAGGTAGAGGCCGAAATTGGTAAAACATTTAATCCTCAGGGAAGGGGTTTGATTGGGATATCGTTCGGAGGTCTAAATGCAGCATACTTTGCAGCTAAGGGTAATGCTTTTCAGAACATCGCCATACTATCACCCATTACCTATCCATGCAGCGAACTCAATCAATCTATCGCATTTTCGGAAAGAAAAGTACTGAACCTTTTTCTCTCAAGCGGGAAAAATGATGCCGAGAGCTATTTGGCTGAGATCCATCACATGTTTAAAACAAAAAACTACAATACAAGAGTATTGAACACAGATGGCAGTCATGACTTTGAAAACTGGAAACAGCAACTTCGTGAGGTAATCCAATTCCTAACTCAACCGTGACATGAACCTGCCAAGATTCCTTCTTCCACTTTTGCTCGTACTAACTATTACTACATCTTCCTTTAGTCAAAATCAAAAGAACATGAAACAAACCACATCACCTTTACTAATCGATTTGATTCCTACTCATGAGTTCAATTCACAAATCAGGTTGTATGCCGATTACTCCTATGAAGGTCAAGATGCACTGGAGGTTTTGATCAATACTACTGAGGCCATGGAGTCTTTCATAACAACTATTCCACCAGATAAAATCGCCTATCGATACGGTTATGGAAAATGGACGGTGGGAGAAGTTATTCAGCATGTAATTACCTACGAAAAGATATTTACAGATCGAATTCAGCTTATTCTGGATGAGGACGCTGAGTTGATCGTGCCTTATTATACCCAAGCCTCGACTGCCTCCCCTGCGAAGGGTAAATCCAAGCAAGATCTTTTGGAAGAGTTTAGGGATACGAGGACACTTTTAATAGAAATTATTAAAAATACAGATGAAGATCGTATGCGTGAAATGGGTTCTATAGATGGTTTTAGGGCTTCTGTACGTGCACTCGTTGCTTGTGCATCAGGGCACCAAAAACATCATTTTCAGGTTTTGAAGGATAGATACGGAATTTAAAAAATTCAATTAAATCCTTTACACTTTAAGAATTAGGCTGTCTAACCTTAAAAGACGTAAGTACATGAACCCATTTACCAAGAATTATACCATTGAGGAAGAAGAGACAGAAATCATTAAACAAGCACAAAACGGTAGTGAGTCCGCTTTAGATAAGCTCCTGCGGCTACATCAACCTTATGTGTACTACATAGCTTGGAAGATGGTCAGAAATCCTACGGATGCGGAGGATTTGACACAAGAAGCTTTAGTTAAGATCACTATTAACCTCAGCAAGTTCAACTTCAAAAGTCAGTTTAGAACATGGGCTTACCGTATTGTAGTCAATCACTTTTTAAATACGAAAAAACAGGCTCACGAGCATGTGTTTACAAGCTTCGAATCTACAGCTGATAGACTTAATAGCGTCCCAGATGTTGAGCTCAACGAAGAAGAAAAAAGTGAAAAAGAAGCACTGATTAAGGAGATGGGGTTGGGATGTCTATCAGGCATGTTACTCTGTTTAGACCGAACGCAAAGGTTGGTTTATATCATCGGACATATGTTTGGCGCAGATCATAATATCGGTTCGGAGATTATGGAAATGTCTAAGACGAACTTTAGAATGAAACTATCTAGAGCGAGAAAAGACATGCATAGCTTCATGTCCGGCCAGTGTGGGCTAATGGATGAAAGTAATCCTTGCAGATGCCACAAGAAGGTAACAGCAGCGGTCAATGGTGGGTACATTGATGCCAAAAATCTATTGTTCAACAGGGAAGAGTACAGCACATTTCAAAAGGAAATTGAAAAGGACGATACCGACTTAAGAGACTTTGCAGCTGACAAGTTTGTAGAGCTTCAGGATGGATTGAGCTACAAGACAGACTTTGACAAGAAGAGCTTCATCAAGCATATCCTGGAAGATATCAAGATCAGACAGATCATGAATTTGAATTGATCCGTATGGAGTTCCTTTTCTCATTTATACTATTTCAATCGTTCACAGTTATGCACATAAGCGCACAGGAATACCATTTCAAAAAGGAATTTTTAGCCAAGTGGCAAAACGCTAAAGAATACACTTTGAAGGTCGCCTCATTGATGCCAGAGGGTCATTATGATTTTTCACCTGCACAAGGTGTTAGAACATTCGGAGAGCAATTGGATCATATCTCAGAAGCCATGGTGTATCATGCAGGATTAAGCCTAAATATTAGTAACAATAGCAGTAAAGGGCATTCAAAGGAAACAATTCTAAGAAACCTGAAAGATAATTTTGAGAAAGTTGAACAGGCCATTTTACAACTGGATGAACAAGACTTTGAAGAAAAAGTAAAATTTTGGGATGGCCCCACAACACGAAGAAAATTATTGGAACTGACCTACGATCACATTACACATCATCGCGCCCAGGCAATTGTTTATCTACGTATGAAAGACATCAAGCCGCCTAATTATATTGGGTGGTAATAACGATTTGAAGGGGCTCATTTGAGCCTTTTTTCTTTTAATCCATTTCTGCCTGTTACACCTTCATTATTCCTCTGTCTAAGATCATAAATACAAAAAATATTTAAAGATCATGACAACACAAGAGATTGCAGCAAGGCTGCACGAGTTAGTGAAGCAAGGTGATAATGCGACAGCATATAATGAGTTATTCGCTGACAATGCTATAGCCATTGAGCCAAAGTTTCCAGGTTTTGAAAAAGCTGATGGGCTTGACAGTATTCGCAAGAAAGGAGAGGCTTTGATCAGCAACGTTCAGGAAATCAAAAGTCGAACAGTGTCTGATGAGATCATTGTAGGAGATAATCATATCTCTTTAGGGATCTCTCTTGATGCCATTCTAAAAGATGGCAGCCCATTTAAATTTTCGGAGGTAGTGCTATACGAAGTTGCCAATGGCAAGATCATTAGTGAGCAGTTTTATTACTAATCCTAAAAAGTAAAATGATGAAAAGAATAAATGTATCAATACTACTAGTAGCACTATTACTCACTGCTGGTCAGGTTGCTTTTGCACAAAGTATGAGCAAAAAATACAAAACAGTAAAAGCACAGATCACTATTAATGCCCCGGCTGATAGGGTATGGGAAGCTATGGTGCTCGATTATGGAGAAATATCAAATTTCTCACCTTACATCTACACGTCAGCATATGAAGCAGGATCACTAAAAGGGGAGTTAGGAGCCAAAAGAAAATGCGCTTTCAATGAAAAGGGGACAAGATTGTCTCATGAACAAATCAAGGACATAGATAATAAGAATATGGTCATGAGGAACGTAGTGATCGGAGGAGAAAAGCTGCCATTGAATTTCGATAATTCGCAAGCCTATTATCGAGTGAAGGACAATGGAGATGACACCTCCACCGCATCATACGAATTTCAGTATAGGACAAAACCTGGTATTATGACAGGTCCAGTCAAAGGGACCTTTCAAAAACAGTTGGCGGGTACACTCATTGGTTTGAAGCACTATGTAGAAACGGGAAAAAAGGTAAATCCAAGGACAGGTCTATATAAAGAAATAAAAGACGACTATGAAGTGAGAACCGGAGATGAGGTGACGCTTCTAACCAAAGGAAATTTTTAAATACAACAATTAATAAACTAGACATGAAAACTATTTCGAAAACATTTTTTGTCATTGCACTTCTTGTAGTAGGAAGTGCGGCAGTTGCTCAAAAGCAACCAAATATCACAGTAACTAAAAAGATTGATCTTTCTGCGGATGACGTTTGGGAACAGATCAGAATCTTGGACAATGTAGACAAGATCTCCTCATTTGTTAGTAAGGTGGAATTTTCTGGACCGCTCGCAGCGGCTGGTGGTACCAGAGTTTGCACTAATGCTGAAGGTAATGGTTATTTCAAAGAGAGTATCAAAGAGTTCAGTGATGCAGAGCGAAGTTATACGTATCATGTAGTAGAAGGTGTTCCGGCGAAGAACATGGTCAACAACTTCAAGATCGTCGATTTAGGCTATAACAAGTCAATGATTATTTGGACAACAAGTTTTGAGTTTATTGAGAATCCTAATATGAATAAAGATCAGTTTATGGGATTTCTAACCACTGCAGTCAATGAGATGATTGATAATTCAGTGAAAAACGCAAAATCCTAGTGGGTATGAAGAGGATTATTTCCCATTCACATGTGAGTGCTGCCTTTCTTATTGCGGCACTCACTTTTAACGCTTGCACACCGCAAAGTGGAAACACGAAAGAGGCAAATACGACTTCTGTTGTACAAACTTCTGTTGATAACCTGGATGTTAAAGTGCTAAAAGGACAATATGATTTGAATACAAAGTTGTTCAATAATGCATTGGTAAATATTTCCGAGTCAGAGGCAAATCAACAGTTTAATGGAACGGCCAATAATGTCAAAAGGATTGCCGGGCATGCACTATTCCTAAATTATAGCTTAGCAAACCTACTGACGGTAGAAAGTCAAAACCCTTACGATGCTCAATTTGGAATTGGCAAACCATTCGATCCAAATGCTGCCTACCCTACTTTAGAAAAAATCATTTCAGACTGGAATGCACTTTCTCCAAAAGTTGGAGCTGCATTAGAAGAAATGACAAAGGATCAACTTGATTCAGATTCTCCTTTCCCGATTCCTTACAGCGAGCAAACGATTCGTGGAATCATTTCCTTTCAAATGCACCACTTGGGATATCATATTGGTCAAATAGGGATCTACAGAAAATTCTTGAGCAAAGAACCAATGAGCTATCAATAATTCACTAAAAAGGATATAACAATGGGTAAATTCAATATCAAAAGAGAAATAAATATTAAAGCTCCAATCGAAATGGTTTGGGATATTTCCTACAATAAATTTTCTGAAGTCGATCAATGGCTAACTGCTGTACCAAAGTCTACTGGGACCAATCCTCAACAGCAGGAAGACACATCTTGTGAAAGACAATGCACTCCTAATGTTAAAGGATTTGGTAAAACACAAGAAGCATTAGAGTTTGTGGATGAGAGAAAGAAAACGTTGCGTTATCGAATTTTGAAAGGCACACCTGGATTTGTGAAATCAGCAACCAACACTTGGACACTATCAGAGATAGCTGGTGGAACTAAGATCCAGATGAATACTGAAATGGAGGTTAAAGGCCTATTGGGCTTTTTGATGGGTGGTGTTTTAAAGGGGCAGATGCCTAAAGTATTAGATGAAGCATTAGAAGACCTCAAGCACTATGCAGAGCATAATCAGCCTCATCCAAGAAAAATAAAGGCTGCAGAAAAGTGGGCTAAGAAAAACCTAAAAAAAGCAGCATGATATGAACATTGATATTCAATTCAAAACTGAACGATTATATGAGATCATTCAGATTGGTGTTCATGAAGGGAAAAGAGTTCAGGAAATTGACGACATCAAGCATGAAGCTTTGTGCTTATTTGAGGTGAAAAGTCAGCCAAATGGAAGCTTCGAGCAACCTGATTATTATGTGATTTATGAGCATTTTTCACAGGATAATTTTCTTGGACAAGACATCTTAGCGAATGATGCAATAAAGTTTGCCCATGCTACCGTACTATCTGTGACTGAGTCTGTTTCATTACACGTAAATGACGGAAAATACTATGAATTTTTTGCAGCTTGGGTCAATGAAGGAAAGCAAGAACAGCTACAAAAATTCTTTGAGGCTTCACAACCCATAAAGGAAAAATACGGTCGTCCTGCACCCATCTTTCACGTTCAATTTCAACCAGCTATTAGCACTGACGAAACTCCATTCTTTACTTCCTCGATTGCAGGTTTAGTAGAGTGGGATCACTACTCAGATGTAGAGGCTTTATTAGGTAACAAAGAATTCCAGAATTTGGCAGCACCGTTATTCGGAGAAGCAATTTCACGTATGGAAATGATTTTAGGAAAGGTTATCAATTTATGATGGCCTTTCTCGCAGGGACAATATTATGTTAAGTAGAATTCCATATACGTCCATGTGGGCGGGCAAGGCAAAATACCGG
>JBCDHL010000112.1:0-6665 GCA_038750095.1 Chlamydiota bacterium | reverse complement strand
TTTGAATTTGTTTCGCAATTTATAAACGCAGAGAAACGTAGACAAGGGGACGCGGAGAAGATAATATTTTCTTACCTTTTCTCCGGGTTGAGATTTTTAAAAATACTATTTGATAGGAACAGCTGGTCAGTGCGGTTCCCTCTTGCATTTTATCCCCTAATCACACATTCTTGGGGTAGTATAACTAACAATCGATAGTATCAACACGACCTAACCATCAGTAACTTACTATAAGAGGTGTATGATGAGTCATAAATCAAAAGCATCAGAATTTGTAAACGACACCTATAACATCGATGTTCTTGGTAGAAACGTGCTAGTCACGGACGCCATGAAGGATTATGCGATAGAAAAAGTATCGAAGATTGACAAATTCAGTCATCAAAGGATCATTGATGTACATGTCACAATGGATATCCAGAAACTAGAGCATCGCGTCGATATTCTCATGCAGGTCGACCATGTAAAAATTAAAAGCTCTGCATCCAGTGAAGATATGTATGCTTCTATCGACTTAGCAACAGACAAGCTACAGCAGCGTTTGGTGAAATACAAAAAACGTCTTCAAGAGCATGCAGCGAAGCCTCTATCTTCTGTCGATATGAACGTTAATGTTGTCAATATGTCTCAGGATGAGATCGCTGTCATCAATGATGAAATCGAGTCAGAAAATCAAAAACAGCTTCTTGATACATACCATCCACACAAAGTTTTATCACAGGAAAAACGGCCGCTAAAAGTGCTCACACACAAAGAGGCGATCATGAAAATCGATCTTTCAGGTGATAACTTCTTGATTTTCCGTTGTGAAGAGGACCAAAGACTCAAAGTGATCTACAAACGGAATGATGGTCACTTCGGTATCATAGAAGTCGAAAGTTGAGTACCCTTTACTGCCCTTTCCGCAAGGTCAACATTGCTGCCCAACCTGAGGAGATTGTTCGGCAACACCTGTTGCAGTTGATGACTGAACGGTTAGGGTTCCCTTCTGGTCATATCGTCGTTGAAAAAGCACTGAAGCAGTTACCACACATGTCTCTAAGCGATCGCAAGAATCTACCAGACCGACGTGTCGATATCCTTGTCTATAAGAACGATCAGGATAAGGGGCTAGTACCCCTCTTACTGATCGAGTGCAAGGCGGTGCCTCTTAAGCATACAGCCCTTCAGCAGGTGGCTGGTTACAATCACTACATTGGTGCTCACTACATTTCTGCTGTGAATGAAAAGCAAGTTTTTATGGGCTGGTATAACAGCAAAGAGGGGCGGTATCAAACAGTCGACTTTCTCCCTACTTACGAAGAGTTATGTCGATCGTCTACTGCTTTAAAGTGATATTATCGCCTTCGATGCTAATGGGGATAATTGCCGCGCAGTGATTTGGAGCGTTGATACACATCCCCGTTTTGAGGTTAAACTCCCAAGCATGCCATGGGCACGTAACGATACCGTCTTTAACGTCCCCCTCTGCAAGTGGACCTCCCGCGTGGGGACATTGATTTTCAAGGGCATATATTGTTCCTTCAACGTTGAATAAAGCGATTTCACGCTCATCAGACGTCATCACGGAAATGCTTCTTCCCAAAGGGACGTCGCTGACTTTAGCTAAGATCTCAGTATCCATGATCACCTCCAATGTTTCCTGATGGGTTTTCAGCAAGATAATAAGTAGTGACGTATGGATTTGCAATATCCACAGTGACCCAGCCAATGGTATCCTGAAGAAAATCGGTAAGTTCATCATCTTCATCAGGCCTGATTACTAAATAACCGTTTGCTGGAATGAACACTTCCCTTACGATTGTTCGCGTATCACTTTCGCGGTAGAAGGAAAGAATGGCTTGCGTCTCTTCATTATGTTCAACTTTGAGGGAGTTATTCAAAATCCATACAGAGCACCTCTTTTGATCAGCAAGAAGAGGAAGCCATCGAAAGGTACGCTCCTTATTTTTCCATTCTGGATTAAATGGAACGAGGTTTGTGCAGATATTACAAGGAAGTCCTTCGTCATGGCAAATATCGACCGATATTTTAACCCGAGCTGGAATCTTATGATTTTTATTGGTTTTTGCGATCAGATGCGCGGATAGATCTTCGTAATTAGACGTATCAATATCCCCAAGAATTTCATTGAGCGATAGGCAATAATACTCACCTACAGAAGATTGGACTGCTACCACCTCTTCTCTTTTATAAACCAAATTCCCTTTTCGATCGTAAATATGTAAGTCTAAAGTGAAATCGCTAGGTGTGTAGATGGGATAAAAGTAAATATTTGTCCTCTTTTCTTCGCCCTTGACCTGTACTGGTACAGAAAGAGCTGCAGAGTACCACCCCTCTTCTGGGGTGATCCAGTAGTCAGATTTCTGAGTCGCTGCCGAGCAATCGTAATAACTGTGGGTAATTGACATACTAATAGGCTTATCGCGAACATTACCGACGATCAACCTTGGGAAGATCCAGGGAATATCAAAAGAGACCTTCATGGTTCCCACTCTTCCCTGTAAAAAGGTATTAAGGTCGAGCTCTCTCGCTGGGTAGATCATTTGTGTTTCATAAGGCGCTAGAGCTCCGAGGATAAATTCATGTTTAAGAACTTCGTTATCTGAGTTGATAAATTCAAAGTCCAGCGAAACTTGGTGGTCATCCACTGGACCATTGATAAGCCCTATGAGTGGTTCTGTGTTAGGATTGACGTGTATGTTAAAACCCGCCTCTGGCACATGCTGCTGACTATTAGTCATCATATCTTCATAGTCGTTGTATATGCGCTGAGCCGTATGAACGAAGGTGCTGCAATCAGGACCGTAGTAGTTAACTGTCACTGCCGGAAAAGGATAGACTAGAGGTTTGGACGAAAAGAACTCTATCTCGAGACTTCCAACGAATATATTGTCTACATCAAGTCCACACGAAATAATAAGGTCGACCAATTCAACTCTATAAGAACGTGGGTCATTGATAGTTTCCATTGTGCGATGGACAACTCTTCCCTCCTGGCAACGCAATGTGACTAGGCAGGTTATCTCTTGAAGACTTCGCTTTAGCAACCAATAGCTTAGAAAAATTAGACGGGTATGAATCCTCTTTCTATGAATCGCGGGAAAAATGGCTGATGCTCGAAATACTGGTTTTGACTCATTGAGTGCAAGGGTATCTTTAACCTGCTCAAGATGAGAGTAATAGCTACGCATAGACTTTCTCGAAGTATTTCCTATACTAATCGACATACTATGAGTTTGATCGATTACTCACAAGCCTAAAAGGGTTATACCGATCGTCGTGGAAGTTGGCAAAAATATTTTTTACTGGTACATTCAGGCTATAGCAATTGCAACTTAGTGAGACAGCATGGCAAAAGAGGAGCCCCTCGACGAAGCATTATATGAATTGAAAAGCATTATCAATATGCTTCAAGCAAATTTATTCAAAATGGTGAACACAAGCGAAGTGGTTCAGACCGAGAAGCTACTCCAAGATATGAAAAAATCGATTAACGAATTTAAAAAAAAAGCGCTAAAAGAGCTCGAAGATGTGGGTTTAACACGTGAACAAAAAGACACAATTGCTCAAGGAGAAATCCCAAAGGATGTTAAGGGCGAATATCGAGAGACTCTCAAAATAGCAATCGATCTCAAAAATAAAATCGAAGAAATGAGAAACATTGCTCACAAAGAACAAGGCGTTTTTGATGATGAACCTCAGGAAGAGAAAGATAAAGTGAAAAAAAAGAAAGATAAACCCATTTCAAAATCGCAACACAAAAAGAAGTATAAACGCTTGGGTGGTGATAACTGGAAGCCCCTTTAGGAATGGAGAAAAGATGAATGGCTAGTAAAACAGCGAACTTTCAAGACAACATCAGGCTGTGGTCTACCTATATGTCTCAGGAGTCGGAAGAGATAAAGAACGTTACCCCTCAACGTGTTTCATTCTGCGATAGCGACCAGGGCTTACCTAACTTGAAAACAAAGAGACAAGAAGAGACCTACTTTTACCATGACCCTAACGACCCTCTAGGAGAAGCGCACCGATGGTTCAAAACTCTTGACCTTGCAAATACAGATGTCGTCTACGTTTATGGAGTAGGTTTAGGATATTACTACGATGCCTTAGCAAACTGGTTACATAGTAACCCCAATCGCTATTTAGCATTCATCGAAGATGATCCAGAAGTCGTCTACCGTTTTCTCGAGAGCGACCGTGCTAAAACCATCCTTCAAGACCGACAAGTCAGGTTGTTTTACATCTCAAATTTTAAAAAAGGTGTAGGGAAAGTCAGTAAAGTAGCCTCTTGCTTTATGGGTCTTCAATTCAAAATATCTGCTGTGCAATTATACCTTCGTCAAAAAGCACAAACCCTCATGCGCCTTCATACAATGCTCAGCTTTTTGATGAAAATGTATGAAGTCACGCATTACGAGTACAGCTCATTCAGCGTTCCTTTCTTTTTAAATTATTATATCAATTTATTCACACTGCCCTCTTCTTATTTGGCTGCCAATTTATGGGGACAATGGAAAGGTGTCCCAGCAATCATCTGTGGTGCAGGACCTTCGCTAAACAAAAATATTGAAACGTTACGAACTCTTCAAGACCGTGCATTGATCATCGGTGGTAGTACATCGATGAACGCTCTAAATGCTGGAGGAATCACTCCACACTTAGGTGTTGGAATCGACCCAAATCCTGCACAGTTGACACGTATTGTCTCGAACAGCTCTTACCAAACTCCCTACTTTTGTAACTTCAGACTGAATAGTTTCGCATTGAATGCGATCCATGGTGATCACCTTTATGTGAACAGCGGAGAAACCTATGAGGTCGCAAATTGGGTTGACAAACAAATCGGAATTGGAAATTCGGGTGCCCTTGAAGGGTATAACGTATTGAATTATGCACTATCCCTCACAACACTGCTCGGCTGTAATCCAATTATTGTTGTTGGTGTAGATCTAGCCTATTCCCAAGAAGAGTCTTATGCGCAACTACCTCACATTCACCCGATGTATCATGGCGAACAAACATATACAACAAAAAGCTCTCAAGAAGACTTAGTAGCCAGAAAGGATATTTACGGAGAAACGGTTTTTACTTTATGGAAGTGGTTACTTGAGTCAGTATGGTATTCAAAATTTGCCTTACAATACCCAACTCTTGAAATTATCAACTCCACAGAAGGTGGAATAGGCTTTCCGGGTGTTGAAAATGTTCCTCTAAAAGAAGTTGCTGAAAAGCATCTAGAGAAACAGTATGATTTCGATGGCATGATTCACTCATCCATTCAGAGCCATTGTCAAATGCCCTCTGAAGTCAATGAAGATAAGATTGCAGACATTCTCAGAAATTTGCACACCAGTATGAACAAGTGCCATGATCACTGTAAGCTCATTGGTGAAGAGTATAAAAAAATGATTGCCAGTATTGGTGAGGGTGTTGAATATCCCTTCAGCTTAGTGAACGACAACATTACCGATGAAGTCTTAAAGCTAGACCAAGAAGAGGCCTATCAAAATATTCTCTTCGTTTATAATACCCACATCATGCAGGTCATGAAAAAAGAAATCCAGAAGCTGGAGTTAGACAAGGACTGGTTAGATGTAGATGAAGTTAGTCAAGAAACCGCTGAGTTACATTCAGTGAGGTTCAACCTTCTTAAAGAAGCCTCTGAGAAAAATATCAAATTAATAGAAAATGCTCTCGGGGCATATCAAAAAAGGGTCTCTATCAAGAAGTCGTATTCTTCTGTATCCCAAAAAGATTACCCGATTGTCCTCACAGAAACTTCTGATGGCGATGTTTACTCTATTGAGGAAGGAACATTAACGATTAAAGATGACTTTTTAGACATCAATATTTCTGAAGATTTTAAGGGTGAACCGTGTAAATTACCTGAAGATATCAGAAAAGAAAACATTGACCACAGCTGTTACTCGTATGAAAATCAACTTCATGGACCGTCAGTCTATAGAACTAAAGAAGGCGCGATTCTTTCAACCACATGGTATTACAAAGGAAGGAAAATAGGACGTGCGGAAAGATATTATCATGATGGGTCCTTATATTGTGTCAATCGATATAAGAACGGCAATTTACATGGTCCTCAGGATTACTTTTATCGCGATGGTGTCGTTCGATCCCAGATAATTTATACTGATGGTGAGTTAGATGGTGCAGTTTTACTATTCTTTCCAAATGGTCAAATGAAGCGTGAAATCTACTACAAAAATGGCAAAAAGCATGGCAAAGAAATTTTATGGAACTTCGAGGGCAAAAAAATTGGCGAATTCAGCTTTGAGGAAAATCAACCTACTGGAACAGGACGGGTATGGAGTCCTTCAGGCAATGTTATCAAAGAGGTCTCTTACGTTGAAGGTGTTGATGAAGGTACGGTAAAGCTATGGACTGAAAAAGGTGAAGAAATACATTTTCCTGAAGAACAAGGAAAAGACTATTTTGACCTTGTTGCAATCAAGATGGAGACTTTTACACAAAACCTGAACCAAATTGTTGAAAGTTTAGAGACGCTTGGACCAATTCTAGAGAAAGAAAATAAAGATAAAGCACATTTATTCTTTGGTGAGTTGAAAAAAGATGTCAAACTGATCAAAGATGAAATTAAAAAATTGCTAGAGTTAAACAAGAAACTCAAAAAAGAGGCCGGG
>JBCDHL010000111.1:0-6686 GCA_038750095.1 Chlamydiota bacterium | reverse complement strand
CTTTACGAGAGACGTTGTGGAGTGTACCAGTGATGACAATGGTCTGTTCAGAATGTTGTAGCTCAATCGGTGGAAACATCCAACGATTCTCTTCATCTTTCTGGGGGGCTTCGCACTCCTCGGTGAAGATCATGCTTGAAATTTCTTCATTTGCGATACCTAAAGACTCTAAAATGTTTTGTATCGTTTCGATATCGGTAGATGCGCGTTCTTGGGCGACCTCTTTAAATAGGCCCATCGGTAAAATACCTTCAGTTTCAGCCCTCTGCATGATCTCCTCAGGAGAATATTTTAAAGCGGATTTTTTTATAATCGAAGCATCTAATGGTGTTAGGGTAAAGGATTCTTCTGTTTGCAATTGTTCGTTTTCGCTGTTTTTGAGGTATACGCCCAAGGTTTTGTTAAAGAAGAGCTTTAAGGGATTTCGTACACAATTGATCAATTCGGAGATATCGACAAATATTGGATGCCCTTGTGGTGACTGAAAAGTGTTCACTGCAGCGAAATCTTCGATAAATTGATGGGGTGTTTTTTTATGTAGCTGATAATAGCTTTTTGCAGCTAAGAAGCTGGATTCAAAATAGTTGGTGAGGGTTTCATTGGTGTAATAGGCAGCATCGAAATTTCTATAGGGATGGTGTGTCGTACTGTGCTCTGAGGGAAGGTGTCCATTAACGCGAAAATTTTGATCCAAATAACTCAACAGTTCGGTGATCACCAGTGAAGGTGGATGTTCTGTATCTTCTGAAAGGGTGAGGCATGAATGGCTCATTAACAAGTGATCTCTTGCTGAAAGGAGGATTTCTAAAAAGAGGTACCTGTCGTAATCTACTTGTGAAGGGCAGTAGTCGCATTTCTCGTTACCCCTTAATTCATTGAGTGAGTTGTCGAGGTCTTGTTTAGGAAAAGCTCCCTCTTCCATGCCTATGATAGAAACGACACGTGAAGGAATTGCTCGCATGGGAAGCATTGAACAAAATTTGACTGCTTGTACGTGGTTTTCTCGATAGCATGTATGTTGTTGCTCAAGTGCTGTTAGTAGATGTTTTTTTATGGTCGAAAATGTAAAGAGAGAACCACCTACCCATTTTCCGGAAGATCCGAGTTGCTCGATCTTTTTCTTTAGAAGGTTCATTGATTCCCGATCGTCTTCCCCTTCACATAGGTAGACATCTAGCAGGCATAAGAGGTAATCGCTCCACTCTTCCAAACACATCGTTGAGCCGTCGTAAAGTATACTCAGATCCTCACGAAGAGAACGAGTAAGTTGAATCACCTTCCCAAGCATTTCCGTTTGTGTGATGCTCACTTCTATACCTCTAGAAAAGAGGTTTCCTGAATCCCTTTCCTCTCGATAGACTGTCGTTTCGATAAGACTGGAAAATCCTTTCTCCCATGTTCCTGCGGAACTTTTATCCACCATTCCTCTCAAACAATGGTGATGATTGAGAATTTCATCCCGATGCTCTGTATCAGTCCCCCAAAATATTTTTGACTCTTTAATCCATGCACGGATCGTATGGATGTTATCAATGGAAATACCGTGCTTTTTATGAAAGTGAGGAAATTCGAAGAGCTCGATGATCGTTTGGGCATTCCAATTTGACATCGGAAGGTTGATGAGGTGGAGAAAAGACTGGATTAAACGACTCTGCATTGGAGCTTTTAGGTCCATTAACTGATAATCTAACTGGCTTTCTCTACTGCCAAAGATGGCCTGAATATAGGGTTGATAATCGGCAATGTCGGGTGCTAGCACGACGATATCGCTAGGAGTAACCGGTTGCTCTTCCTCAGCATGTTGAGAGATGACTTTCAGTAGGGTATTGTAGAGGATTTCGATCTCTCGCATTTTATTCGGAGCTATGTGGACCTGTATAGATGCATCTTCAGCTAATTCGATCAGCTCTTCGCTTTTTGGCGTGCGCATGAGAAGCATATCAGCCTGCACGCGTTGAAGCAATGAAAGGGAATCTTGAGTTGGGTAGAGGTCTAATTCATCGAAGTATAATTCTGAATACTCAACGTGATCTTTAATGTTATCAGGAGCGACATAGCGCTCTTCACATATCTGGTAGCTCTCTTCGATTTGTGTCAGCATTTCCCTACCCAGACGACCATAGTTGGCGAGTAGTGGATTGCGGTCTCGAAGAAGTTCTTCCAGCTGTTTTTCTTGCTGGTCAGTCAATCCCCTTTTTTGCCAGCTGTTGACGATAGAAATTCGCTCTTTATCGCTGCGCGTGTCACTCCAAAAAATTGAGCATGGAGAAAGGAGGTAGTGTCTGTAAGAATAATATTCAGAATAGGACTGTAAAAATGTATATTGCAAAGCAGATAGGTAGCTGATTGCGAAAAGGTGAAGTTGTAGAGGAGCATGTCCCTTTACAATTTCACGTTCTTTAATTTCTCGGTAGGGGTATGTCCATTTGAGCTCTGTATTTGTGAATAGTCGATTCCAGAGATGTGCCTGCCAGTTATCTTTGGGATTACTTTCCCATTCATCGAGCATCTCAGCCCCATATCGGCCGTATTGCTTGAAGAGATGAGCAAGCTTTTCCGATAATGAAACAAGCCGTTTCTCTGCTCGTTTCGATAAGTGATGGCCTGGTTTAATTTGTATGTAGTCAGCAAGTCCTTTCCAGATCACCTGTTCGTCAAAAGGAAGTAGGTGGTAGTCGGATAGAATGGATGTTAGCTGAACCTCCAGTTGTATCGCTATCTCCAAAGAGGAGGGAGTGTGAGCTGATCGCTGGGTATCTGAACACGCATTCTGAAGGAAATCGAGTCCCTCTTCTAGGTAGTAGATCTCTACTCCAGCGCATATCTGTAGTTGTGGATCTTGTGCCATTCGTAGAGTTAACCACGATTTCATGGCCGGACTTGGGACTATAATAAGACGTTTTTCAAATGGGGACGAGGCTTCAAACAAGTTGGAAACGAGGTCGTCATACAAGATTTCAACGCGGTTACTTAAATAAATGATTGAACTAGAGGACATGGCATCAAAAGGGGTATTCATTCCCGGTACATTATAGGATGCCTCTTCCATTATACACAATGAATTAAGAGTTTTCTCTTTTCCAAATTCTAATGTTTGAATTCACTTCGGTATTTTTCAACAAAAATATTTCAGTTGTGCAAAAACAAGTAGCTATGTTAGCTTCGTCCGGAATATCAACATATATTAATAAAATAGTAGGAGAAATAGTATGAGTACTGGAAGTACAAGAGCACCCGAAGATATGTCATTTTCTGAAGCATTTGCCTCCTTGTATAATAATGCACAACCTTTAGGGATGGGTTTTCTTAACCCACATCATGATAAACAAATTCGTACACACGATGAAGCCATGCGAGTATTTTTTAATGATTGTAGTAGTGATGGTTACTGTGGTTATGTTCGAGGGAGACCGATGAAAGTGGATTTTAGTGAGTATCCAAAAATATCAACTAGATCTTACGATCGATATTATGGAGAAGGTGCAGCGGAAAAATCTCTAAGTGAAGAACGAACAAAATTTCAAGATAAGACAAGGGAAACTTATAAAGAGTGTAACCGATGTGACATCTTCGATAAAGCAACAAAAAAATTATTATGCCAATCAGAGTTGTCTGAATTTCAAAGTCAATTTGAAGCTTGCCAGATATTATCTGAAAATCGAGAAGCTGCTAAACAAAGATTTCAACAGAATCCGTTTGTCGAAAAATTTTTCAAAAATTGTACGGCAAATTATACGATTAAGGATTTTAACTCTATCAATACCGTTGGCCATAGAGGAAATAAATGTGAAGAAGCACTTGAACATTTAGGGTGGTTAAGTAATAAAGAGTCTTATATTGATGATTTCAAAGTATGCTTGTCGCCTCATTATTTTCCAGGAGTACGGAGCTGCCGATCGGCTTCAGGTTCTATGGAATTGAATGATGTTATTGAGACCCTTTCTAGGCAATGCAATAAAGAATAATTCATTCAAAATATTCGCTATTAAGTAGATCATTGAGAAACCCCAACTAAATAAAAAAACTGGAAGCTACCTATGACATCCTTTCCACAACCATTAATGAACCGAAGTTTGGGACTACCAGGGTCTCAGGAGAGAATTGTGCAGGAATTGGAGCGGATGACATCACGAAATTTGGCTAGTGACTGCTACTACTCTGAAACCATAAACCTACCTCAGAGCTCTTCCCACAGAACATTTAGGTGTCGAGATCTTATTGCGGTCTTAAGTATGAACAAAACAGGTCTAAAAGTTGAGAGCTTAGCTCTTTGGTCTCTCACCACTAGGTGTAAATTATGGGATATGGAAATAGCTCCAAATTATACAGGCTCGATTCCAGGCGATTGTCTCTTGAGCGAATATGGGATGGTCTTGATTAATTCCAAGTCTATGAAAGATAAAATTATCGTCCTTGATGGCAAGCTAACAGGGGTTTTGCCCAATCTTAACTGGTACTCGATTGTTCCTATTGGGAATCGCATATTAGGTTGTTGGGCTGAACGTCATAATCCTAATGATAGGGAACCGTGCTGGCTACCTGAAAATTCGAATTATTTTTTTGGAGAGTGGGATCAAAAAGGGAAATCTTTGAGCCGTTATCTCCTTGACCATACACGGGGAAGGTGGACATACCAATATGCCTGTAATGAGGGTTTTTGGGTACGAATGTCAGGAAGCAAAGAAGCTAACTTGGCTTCAATAATAGAAGTTGTTGATCGCGTAACTGAGACTATGAAAACATTTGAGCTTCCTCTTAATCAAGATGAGGAAAAATTTACATCTGCGTGTATCGTTCAAAATCGATTATTTTACGGAAAAAATGCAATGCGCCCTTGGAGTAAGTACGCTATCAAAGTCCACTATGAGCCAACTATTTGTATTTGTGACTTGGTAAAGGGGACTATTTTAGGCGAGTTTTCTACTGGTGCTGACAAAGGAGAGCCCAAATACTTAGTTGCAACTCAGAATTATGCTGCTTGGTTAGAGTATGAAGGAAGTAATGATCGTGTGAAATACCTGGATGTATTAGGTAAAAAAGTTAAGGATGCAACATTTGTTCCTTACTGCGTGGGCCATTCTCAGGTTGTTTTAAACATAGTCGGAGCTCTCTTATCGGTGACTTATCCTCATCGTTCTTGGGGTACTGGATGTGCGCGTTGGCGTAGAAAGGTGATTGATATGAAGACTGGAGAACTGAAATGTGATGTAAAGTATAAAAGATGTCCTTGGGGAGAATGTTCAATTTCTAATGGAAACGTGGTTATTACAGATAATTTTAGTGGACAATCACGAATATATATAGAAAGTTTTACTAGTGAAGGGCCTTCAGACAATGAGTCATCTTTTAGGATCAATTGAACATAAAAATTAGACTAGGAGAGAAGCTTTGTTAAGGTTTTGGCTAGCCATACTTCATATTGATCCGATGACCACCCTCGTACCACTACAAAAAGACGATACATATCTCGACCTGTAAATGCCCAAAGGACGTCCCTAGCCTCAGAACTTGTCATTCCTTCTGCTAGAAGACCCTCCTCCAGCATTCTATCAACCGTCTCTTTTTGTCTTTTGTATCGTCGCTGCTCCTGCTTTTTTTCGATCTTTTGAAATTCACTACCTAGTACGGTTGTTCCACTTAATAACCCTATTTGCTTTTGCTCTGCGTCGTATATGAGCCGTGTCATTTTGGCTGCAATTCTAAAGCGCCCAGCAGCAGTTTTTTCCTTAGAAACTTCGTCCACAAGGTTTTCGAAAACCGTAGAAGGGAGAGCTTCATCAATCAAGGCTAAAAGAACACCTCTCTTCGACTTGAATAGAGAGTAAATGGTGGGTGACTAAACGCCTGCTGACTCTGTCTTCTTGCTCAACATCATCAAACTCCTGATCAGTATCAGGAAACTCTTCTAATAAGCTTTTATCCAGACCAATAGCTAACTTTTCTACTTCTCGCTTTGTGAAATGACCACTAATAGTTGCACCATCTCATAAAGGTACTCTGAAAAAAGGAGTTGTAACGATTGTATAACCCACGATGACCGCCATGCGCCAACCCCTTCCTTCAGAATATTTCCCTTTTTCACTTCCAAAAATTTTATCTTCAGCAAATGAAGAGGTCCATTCATAGAAACTATCCTGAGGACTTTTACCATTTATTTTTTCAGATGAGACTCCGAAGGAAAGGGTGTTACCATTACCAGAGTCATAGCCTACCTCAACATTCACGAGGTCATCATTTTTTAGAGCATAGTTACTGAAAATGACCATCAATGGATGGTTCTGACCACGCCAATCACACAAACAGTGACCACGGAGCTGTGCAATAGAAGAAAGTGTTTCATTAAAGTCAGATGTTGGACTGTAGTTGCTATTGGCTAGTCCAAGACCATTTTCATAGGGTATTTTTGCCACTCCAGATTTTTTGTTGAGTTTTTCCAAGGCAATTCGAATGATTTCTTTGATATCACAATTTTCATCTAAGGTTGCTTCTTGCCAGACTTTTTTAAGAAATACATCAACAGAATCCCTTAAATTGCGATTACTGCAGCTGAACTTCTAGTTTACAATATGTAAGTATAAGGTACTTTCTTCGTTATCATTGACTGTGTTGCAAAAATCGATTTTAAATTAATCACAAAGAAAATCTTGAATTTAAGTCTCTAAAAATAAAAACTCCTTTCCCGTAAT
>JBCDHL010000110.1:0-6703 GCA_038750095.1 Chlamydiota bacterium | reverse complement strand
TGGTTTCCCAGGACCCAGGGTAATGTGGAGTGGGTTACAGAAAATGACAGAGTGTGCAAAAGGTTGGGCTGCATATAGAAGTTTTGGGTGAAAATTTTATTTACATTTTATGTGGTAAGGTATGGGTTGGAATGAGGGAGCCTGCGACCGATTGAAGGCCTGGGTGATTTACCGACAGTTAAATTGAGGGCTGAAAGCTCGACATAAAATTCAGTCCCAAAGGTATTTTCGGTCGTATTATATTTTTGCGTGGTCTTACTAGCGGTTGAGAAACTCTCTGGTTTATGCCAGGCTTTCAGCCTTCAATCTCATTCTATACATCACCCAGGCCTCCATTCGGTCGCAGGCTCCCTCTTTCCAACCTGGGCTCGACACATATCTGGCCTTTGGCCCTCATCATCCGAGAAATTTAGTAACGGCGAATTGATATTTATCAATAAGATTGCTAGGATAATTCTTTGGCTTGGGGTACGTTTGGCGCAGCACATCCCAATCTTTTCCACTCTCTTCTTTGATGTAATATTTCATATCCTCATCATCAGAAATACCTAACGGCTCACAACGAATTTTTAAAATAAAGTTAACTTCTGCAATAATTTCCTGACTTAAAGAAATTATCTTATACATTGGAAAAGTAACACTATCTGTTTGACCGAATAAAATATCTTTTCGAAAAATTAAGAAGTATGCTCGCAAAAGCGGCGCTTCTAATTCGAGCGAAAACTCAAAAATTTCCTCCCTGGACACCTGCCTCATTTCTTTTTTCCGCTCTTTGAATTTATTGAGGATTTCTTTACAACAATTGAAAGTAATAGATACAAATTTTTCATCTCTCTCTAACATTATTTTATGGATTGCCGGTGCGTTAAGAACTCTCATTGCCTTAAGTTTTTCATAACACTCGTTTTTTTTTGGCACTATTTTCTTACCAAAAACTTCTAGCTCTTTTTGACATTCTCCCGCTTCGGTATCTCTGTGCGAAAAATGGGTATAATAATCTTTGTTATCAAATGAAGAGTGATATCTTTGAAAATGAATATTTTCGTGAGCAACAGACTTTATCAATTTCAAAATCTCACTTCCTTCAAGCTCTCCTCTTTGAATTGTCCCGTCAGAAAATGTGACTTCGAGCATATGACTACAACTATTTCCCCAAGAATGCATACAACCTTCAATGGACAATTGATTAACGAATGTGCTCTGTTTGTTTTCAAGGTTCATAATAAATACCTTCCCTTTTTGTGAATTTTTCCATCTCAGATTGTTATACTAAATGAAATTGGAAATTACATACTAATTGGATTTAACGTATACTGAATGAAATTGGAAATAAGCCTTATGTTCATAAATATACCGATCGTGATTCAAAATTTGGAATTTTGGCTTTGAGTAAGCCTCGTTCATGTGGTTTCAGATGAGGGCCGAAGGCCAAATATGACTCCAACCTGGGTTCGGCACATGTCTGGCCTTCGGCCTTCATCACCAATTGACTTATGAACACCCCTAATTAAAATTGCGTTCTACTTAAATTTAACGTAGAATTCTTTGCAAATAAGTCTTATGTTCAAAACAAAGGTAACTATACCGACCGTGTTTCAAAATTTGGCTTTCTCAAAGCCAAAATTCCAAATTTTGAATCACGATCCGTATAAATAGGAGAATGGTTATGTCAACATCACATCTTTCCAGAAGAAAAGCAAACGCGATTTCCAACGGGGTATTTTTAATCGCCCTGGGGGTTTTGTTTTACACCAACGCTTGGTGGCCAGGAATTTTAGTGGCTATTTGGTCTTTACTAGCAACTCGTCAGTTTTTGACTGGTCGCATTTATGATCTATTCATCTCATCGGCAATTCTTTTGGGCTTATTCTTCGTCTATTACCTAAAAATAGACTGGTCGGTCATGATGCCAGTACTCTTGGTCGTTGGAGGAATATACATTATCTTCCGAGAATACTACTACGGAGACTATGAAGATGAGGTAAAAAAAAATGAAGAAATTGAACTAGAGCTTGAAGAGAAGAGCCATGACAAATAAACTCATCCACTTAGCGCATATCCAACTGCCAAAAAAAGGCAAATTTCTCCTTCTATTGCGTGAGCGCACTCCACACGATTATGGATGGTACATAGAGACGGAACCGGAATCCGAAGAAGACACAGGAATTCGTGGCGATACGGTCGAAGAAGCTTTACAAATTGCCCACCGACATTGGAAGCTTGAGTCGTTTAAAACGGTGATTTGTGGTTTTCGCTACACACTTCCAGAAAGAGATGAGTGTGGAATGAATGCGCTGTTTCATCAAATGGCCGCGTCTCATAAAAGTTTCAATGGTATTTATTTCGATGAAGACCTAGGGCATAACTGCTTTGTACAGAATGCTTCACAAGAATCGCTAAACCTGTTACAAAGGCTTGAATTACAACAACGATTATAACCATTTATGACCAATAGCGAAGACGACTTCAAGAGTCAACAAGAAAGTACCGATTTTACCATTACACATACTCTGATTAAAGGCCATGCACCGGAAGATAAAGATGTCAAATTTTCTATAGGACCCTACAAAATTGTCGAAACAATTGGCAAAGGGGGAATGGGCGAAGTTTATCTAGCTTTCGATACCATTTGCGGTAGGAAGATTGCACTCAAGAGAATTCGCCCCGACCTACTAGAGTATAAACAGATCAATAACCGCTTTCTAAAAGAAGCCCATGTCACAAGCCAACTAACTCATCCCTCGATTATTCCCATCTACGCCATCCACAAAAAAGAGAAAGAGATCTACTACACGATGCCTTACGTAAAAGGCGAAACACTCAAACAGATTCTCCGCAAAACTCATCGTCAGTCCCGGAAAGGGGAGAAACTCGATCATATCGGTGGATCAATCCCTGCACTCATCCGTATCTTCATTTCTATATGCCAAGCAATTGCATATGCACATTCAAAAAACGTCTTGCATAGAGATCTTAAACCGGAAAACATCATCATCGGGGAGTTCGGAGAGGTTCTCATACTGGATTGGGGGCTTGCTAAACTGGTTCAGGAAAAAGAGCAAAGCTTGGAAGATGTTCCTGAACCCAAAGATATGGTTCACCTAAGTGGAATTACCCGTATAGGCAAAGTTGTAGGTACAGTCAATTACATGGCTCCCGAAAGAGCAACAGGAAATACAGCCTCATACCAGACAGATATTTACTCCTTAGGTGTTATTCTGTATCAACTGTTGACTCTTAATTTCCCATTTCGAAGAGAATCATTAGAAAAGTTTCGCGAAGAGATGAACCATGAGGAGCTTCCCGACCCCAACGAAGTTGCACCTTACAGAGACATCCCTCGTCTACTATCTATGATCACCAAAAAATGTCTCGAGCCTTCTCCAGTCGACCGTTACCGACAAGTCGACGAACTAATTCGTGACCTGGAAAACTACATTGAAGGTAGAGCAGAGTGGTTTCAAATCGCATCAATTGATCCTCACAAAAAGGAAGATTGGGAATTTCAAGAGCATGTTTATTTACAAGAGCATTTAGCCATCACTCGATCGTCTGAAGTGTCAGACTGGATGACACTAATGGTCTCAAAAGATTCTTTTTCAGAAAATATCATGCTCGAAACGAAAATCAAATTTAATGAAGGTGGCCACGGTCTTGGATTTTTATTAACTGTTCCTGAAGCTTCTGAAAGAAAACACTTAAACGATGGTTACTGTCTATGGCTTGGCTCCGATCTGAACAAATCAACGAAGCTCATGCGCTCCACTGCAGAGGTCTTGTATGCACCAGAGGTATTCCTCAAAAGAAATGAATGGTATTCATTACGGATAGACAAAATTGACAATATCATCCACTTATACGTGAATAATAAACTTCAGTTATCTTATATCAGCCACATTCCTCTAGTCGGAACACATATTGGACTCATCTCCAGAGACTTCGACTATGAGGTACAAAACCTCAATGTCTTTGTCGGCGGACAGAACGTGATGGTGAAATGCCTCTCCGTTCCTGATGCATTTCTAGCACACAAAGATTACAGTACTGCACTTAGTGAATATCGCCGTATTGGTTATTCTTTTCCCGGAAGGGCTGAGGGCCGTGAGGCGATGTTCCGTGCTGGAATCACCTTATTGGAACAGGCAAAAAACTGTTCCGACCCATCACTTATGCCTGAACTTTATCGACAGGCGCTAAAAGAGTTTGAAAAGCTGTACAAAACACCTGGCGCTCCTCTAGAGTACTTGGGTAAAGCACTTGTTTACCAGGCTATGCAGGAGTTTGATGAAGAAATCAAATGTTTTGAGCTCGGATGCCGCCGGTATCCGCGCCACCCCCTACTCCCTATTCTTCAAGAACAGATCATTTCACGCATGCACGAAAGTTCAAGGACGAGTCGAAAGGCGACGTATCAATACGTGTTAATGACCATTTGTCTGTTAAGAGAAGTCGCATTTAGTAGACACGTACGACGCTTGTTTGAGAGCCTACAAAAGCACTGGGAACCCCTACCGTTTATTGAAGAAAACGACTCTATCCCTCACAATAAGAATATGAGCATGCACCAATTTGCCGTAAGTTTGGCTTTTTGGTTAGATAAGTCCTTTTCGTTGGTGGAAATTATAGAAAAAATTTGTAAGCTTAAAGTTCCTTCTCCTATCGTCATTTCTAATGCAATCTATGCACTGATCAAGCAGGGTCAATGTGATATTGCTAAAGAGCAGCTAAAAAAAGTTCTACTTACTGAGAAACCCTGCTTTATCAACAGCCATCGCCTACAAGAAGATATTCCCATTATTTTAAAAGCAGAAGAAATGCTGACTGAAGTAAGCGTCCTTGACTACTTACATCAAGTGAATACTTTCGATTTCTCAAGAGAAAGAACTATTCTTCATCTTATGGAAAGAGCGCTAAGAAACGAGCAAACAGATATCGTCTTCATGATCCACAACCATATCTCGGGTTTAGAAATTCAACTAAAAGAACAACGACTATTTGACGCATATGTTATCTGGGCACACTTTCTAAACAAAGATTGGGATAAAGGAGCAAAGATTCTCCTGGATTACCCCATAGAAATTCTTAGCCATGAAACCTCTCCCCTCTATTCTATCTATGGATGCTGGCTCAGAGTTTCTGAAGGCGAAGATATCGCTCATATCCATTTTGCAGGTACCTTAGACACCTCCTACCCACGAACATGGACGCTGCTTGGCCACTATCTCGCTGGAAGAATTCATGATAACCATCCATGGTTCGATCGCGCTTTTAGCTGGGAAAAGAAAGAGCTTTATCGCTACCTCAAACTCTTCTACCACTGTTGTGGGGACGAAAAGTCTTTAGAAAAAATTACCACGTTAGAAAAAGAGAACTATACCGAATGATATTGGAAATTACGCTTGATAGTCAGAGTTTTTTGCTTCTGACCAATTGTGGAGATCGCAGCCAACTTAGACAAGTTATCAAGATCGAACACAAAGTCAGAGGCAAAAAGAATGGCTATCCAGCGTAATTTCCAATATCATTCGGTATAAGACAAGGTTATGCTCAGTTTTCTTGGATTTCACTAGCTGGTTTTATCACTGACTACTTTTTCGGGTTCAATGGGAGGTAGATCCCCAACCTTTACCTTCATTAGGTTTGAGTGATCAAACTGATACTTCGTCAGTGTCTTGAACAAGAAGTTCGAGAACGAAACAGATCCTGCCACACCCTTCATGGTGTACAGCGCAGGCATAATTGCAACAATACCTGGGAACGCAGGCACAAGAAGCGGTGTCACAAAAAGAATGCTATTTGCAACCACACTGATAGCCGACGAAGTGACCCCCAACTGATGACTAACGATTTTACTCGTCACACGACCACGTAGTGATTTCACTGCATCCTTAAACTCTTCTTGGGCATTCTTGCGATCACTTTCTCGAGCAGAATCATTATTCAGTGATATAGTATGAGCAGCAACTTTGTTGACTCTGCTAACCAAATCATCCTTGTTCATTTCAAAAATTTTCTCGATTTTTTTGTCATCTTGATTCCTGATGAATTTGATAAAATTGTCAATCTCCTCATTAGTGAGCTGACTAGAGTCTTTAGTTAAATCCATGACCTTATCGAATTCTTTAGCAAAATTTGCTGTTCGATGCCATCCACGAGCATGTGAAATAAGCGATATGGTCGACAAAACCAACCCGATCACATCGAATGGCCATAAATATTTCAAGATCTCAAGGGGTAGCTTCCCAAGAGTGGTTAAATCCTGCAAAAACGTTACAATACTGTCGGTACAACGAGCTAAAGACTCGAAAGAATTTAATAGGAAATCTCCAAGGTCAATATCATGTTTTACAAAATCATAAACTTGTTTACCGAATTGATATAAATATAGCGGGGCAAGACCAATACCTATCGTTTTTGCAATATGGAGAATAGGTCCTAAAAAATCGACAGCCTCAGCAACAAAACGAGAGTCAGCGAAAAATTCTTTGGTAGCTTTTCCCATATTAGAAATGGTGCGGACCATAGAGTCGCTCACTTCAAGTGTAACAGTTGAGTAATGGACAGTTTTGTCAGCAATATTCTTAGGAGTTGGACGATCCACACTATTTAATCTTTGTTCAATCACAGTTTGATGCTCATAAGTCCTCACGTAAGACCCATTGCTTAGGTTAATTCGGCGTCCGGGCGGGGGGCGGTCGCCATG
>JBCDHL010000109.1:0-6711 GCA_038750095.1 Chlamydiota bacterium | reverse complement strand
TCATCTACCCATTATTGTGGTAGAAGATGCATTGTCAGCTAATGGACCTCATTTAAATTTACTTAAAAAATTGAATATGAGCTTTATTACTGTAGTAAAACCGAAAGGAAATGCATATCTATTTGATTGGGTAAACGGCTTCAACTGGCAGGAGGATCGTACAAAGTGGGATAAATCACAAGATGAATACTCCTTCATAGATAAAGACGGAAACACTCACAAGCTTCGTTTTATTAACAAAGTACCACTTAATGAAACTCATGAAGATTTCAAGGTCAACTTTTTAGAGTATTGGGAAGTCGATTCGAAAGGAAAAATTCTATATCACAATACCTGGATTACAGATTTAACAATTAGCCAAAAAAACAGCTATCAAATCGCCCAAGGAGGAAGAACACGTTGGCATATTGAAAATGAAACTTTTAATACGCTCAAAAATCAAGGCTACAACTTTGAGCATAATTACGGACACGGATACAAGCATTTGAGTACAGTATTTGCTATGTTTATGATGCTAGTATTTCTCATCGATCAATCAAAACAACTTTGCTGTGGGCTATTTCAAGCAGCCTTAGAAAAATTAAGCTTTAAAAAATCACGCCTTTGGAGAGAAATTAGACATTTTTTTGATGGGTACATTATTCCTTCATGGGAAGTTCTATATAAAGCAATTATCAACGAAGGCATAAGAAAAGTACCTGTTTTAGATTCTTCATGAACTCTAGCTTAAAGTTGTAGCCTTGAATTTTTTAGCTCAGATTTATACGTGATTTTAAAATGGATTTTCGTTTTCCATGGTATTCTCCTTACACATAATTTTTTGATAAGTCAAAATCCAACACAAACTCATTTAATTTATTTTTTCAAGGGAGTAGCTGATTTTACCAACGTGGTATTATGGTATTTTACCCAGTTTTCTGCTAGACTGCTAGCTATGAAAACTATTAAAAATCACCTCTTGAAAAGTTCTGTAATCTTTTTTTTGAGCTTTACAACTTTGTCAGGAGGCCAAGCACTTAAAGAGGAAAAATATATGACATCACAAGTGGCATGCCGTGACGTTTGCGATTTAGACGCAATCTACAATTCAACATACTCATACTCCTTACCTAAAGGCGTTCTTCAAGGTTTTTTAAGTGGAAAAGCTTTTCATTATCCTACTGAGTATACTTCAAGTGAAGCTAAGAGTTTAAACAAAGATATTAATGATCTATTTCAGGCTATGATGGATTCTCCAGTTAGAGACAATTTAGCTGTTATATCTGCGGGTTCTCCAGGAGTAGGTAAAACCACGTTGTTAAGACAGAAATTAGAAGCGGCTGCTAAAGAAGGCTCTAATTACCCTTACGTTTGTCCTGATGATGTTTGCTTAAAAGGTCAGACTAGAACTTATGGAGCAGATATTGAGGCTAGCAATGGCTCATTTAAAGCTAGAGAAGAGGCGTACACAAAATGGAGACCTGCTTCAAATGCTGCAACTCACCTTCTTTTGGCAAACCTTATCAAAGATAAGTTCGCATTTTACTTTGGAACGACTTGTTCAAGCCCTATGACTTTCAAATTCTTCGAGTTTTTGAAAGAGCAGGGATATAGAATAAAGGTTGTTCATGTCAGCGCATCTGATGAAGTTCGATGGGGTTCTATTCAGGAAAGAGATAAATCATTTGTTCAAACTAATGAGGAAGATATTTGTGAAAAAGGGAAAATGGTTCCACAGCGAATCAATGATACTTTTTTAAAGTTTGCTGATGAAATTGAGTTTTACTACCGTCCAACAGTAACATCCGATGCAATTCATGCAGCTACTTGGATAAAAGATGAAGTTGTTCCTAATGGCAAATTAACGGTTCTTAATAAAGAAGCTTATGAAGGGGTTAAAGCCGTTCATAACACTGCTATCGAATCACTCAATAAGCCTGAACTTAAGTGGGAAAAAACAGTAGAAGCTGCTTCCACGATTTAATGCCGAAACGATTAAAGTCCCACAGGTTGTGGGACTTTTTTTAGCAGAATCTCATTCTAGTTGACTCACTAAAGACACAATCAAAGTATCCGCTTTTTCTCCCTGATCTAAGTAAAGCAAGCACTCGTTTGTAGTCAAATCTGTTTAAGTGAATATTGATACCCATATCATTGATAAACTGATATTCGGCCATGAATCTATCAAAGGTCTTTCGATGCATTCCCTTTTTTCGCATCGAATTACTTGCGTCCTCAAATGAGATTTTGTAGCGCTCAAGCAGCCTTTCACGTTTAAGGAGCCATCTCTGTTCAGTGTGAAAGTAATAAAGAATAGTAGATGGAAGGCTTTAGGCTTCTTTGAGTTCTTTAAAGGTTTTGGAGATATGGGGTATCTCTTCATCCTAATTTGGGCGCAATAGGTGTTTCCTTTTTTATCTTCGATGGTCTTGATGTTCCCGAATTTCACACTCATAGATTCTTCACAGATTCAATTACTGTGAAAAATTTGTGAAAAATCGGGATTTTGAGTGATTTCTCAGCTCAATTCATAGCGGTTAATAATACTGTAAATATCTGAGATTACTTGATAGAGAAGGACTTAAAAGAAACGGAAGAGGAGGGATTCGAACCCCCGGTTGGTTGCCCAACTTCTGTTTTCAAGACAGACGCATTCGGCCACTCTGCCACTCTTCCATTTGTGAAGAAAACTCATTCTATACGAGCTGCATAGATAAGATCAAGCTAAAAAGTCCGACATTATATCACCTCATTACCGATATGTCAAAAACTATATTAAATATTTTGTTATTTTAATTTATTAAATTAATACTGTTTCAAAATAAATAGTTTAAGTGGGATAATATTAATATAAAGCGGGGGTGAGTTATGTCAACTAACAAAAAGACAAAAGAATCCGTTCTCACAATTATTGAAGCTGTAGAAACGCTGTCAAGTATTGCTGATATGGACTTCGAAAGGGATATGGCAGTCACTGAAGAGCACGACCTTGTTATCCAGGAAAAAGAAGTATCGTATCGTACTGTCCACTGGCTGTCTGAAAGTGATCGGGAAGAAACTTTGGGGGTTGTAAAGGAGACGTTCATTGTTGTTCTCAATTACCTCAAGAACTTTTATCGAGATGAGTATACTCACCTGACCGATGAGGATACTATTGAAGGGATCAAGACGATCATGGTTCTTGTCGGTGAAGCAGCAAAAAAGCTCGATAGATTCACCTCTCTATTTTACAGAAGCAAAAAAGTAGAAAGTGTCACCGAATGTAATGAATATAAGAATCTACAGAAATTTTATCAGAGTCGTATCTCCCAAAAGGTTGATGAAGGGTTGATGGGTAAATGGATTCTTGGCCTCACAAAAAAAATGGAACAGGAGGAAGAACAGACATCGGTGAAATTGAGGGCTAAGTTTCACTTGAAAACCAAATATGTCTTTGTGGACTTAGAGACAGTTAAAAAAGATACTGAATACGAACTTTTTTACTTAAGGAAAGAAGATGGATCCCGATTTTTCAATCCTCGTTTGGTCAGAAATATGAAACTTGTGAGTGATTTTGGAAACTATTTTGGTGAAAAAGCGACTAAAGATCCACTTATTGATTTAGAAGCTTGGAAAGATAATTGTGCTAGAGCATCGGCTGAAGGTTTGATCAGGTCGTTGGGCACCAGAATAGAAAGGTTTTTTCATGAGACAGCGCGTTTTCGTAGAGGAGAGCTAGCAGGAATTATGAATTCTGCGATGATGGCATTAATCATGAGTAGCCATCGTGAGAATAGTTCGAAAAACGCTCCTGTAAAAAGCTGTTACGAATATTTTTGCGATTTCCAAGATTTTCTGTGGGAGGCTTTACACTCTCGGGAGTATCAAAAATTTATTGTTTACCCTCCAAGAAGTTCTAATAGAATGGCAAATACTTTAATCGATACCATTCATACCTTGTGTAGGGGGATGTTTATTCACCTAAGAGGCTATGAAGAAATGGTTCCTGTTGTCCAGGGGCTTCTCAGAGAAGAAGAGCTAGACGAGTACATGGACCTTTGGGAGGTATTGAATAGTGAGTATAAGGCAATGGTGAAAAAAATGAAACTTCACCCAAATGGACCTTTGATATTACTATTAAATCAGCTGGAAGAGAACAGGTGTAAGATATTTGCTCCATTAAAGCAGGGAAATCTACCCGTTCCACAATACTCGTTATTTTTCCAGGATAAAAAAGTTTCGAATATTCGTATTCCTTCTCCAACATCACAAGAATTTATACATAAAGTCCATATTGACGAATTATTTTATGGGTTTTTGCGTGCTTGCGAGAAAGATCATGTATTACGAAAGCATTTACTCATCAACTTACAAGACAAAACCTCTTGGCGTGAAATAGGAAGATGTCAGGTTCTTGAAGGAATAGCCAATATATCCAAACTAAAAAATCATGTGGGGATTGTTACACTTGCAACTGACACAGAATTTTATCACCAGCTTTCTCCATACCATAATGATAATGATGCCAGAATTTTTCAACAGCATTTGTTGGATCAGATTTCCGATGAAGGATCTGGCTACTACTTTCCTGAACAGTTTCGAAAGGCACTATTCCCCGATTTTGCTGAACAGTTAGTTGATGCTATTCATCGCATATTCTTTTCGGAGAAGAAAAAGTTAACACGAAATGAGCGTTTAAACTATATTGAAATCTATTACTTTTTTCTAATTTTAAAACTCATAGAAATTGCGAAGCCAGACTCATACAGTTTAACCTGTAAAGATGGTATCGACATAGGCGGAAGTTTGAATATAATCCTCTATACCATGCTTCATTTACTTAATGAATCGGAGTTGTCTTCAAAGGATTACGACTGCTTGCACTATTTACTATATATTCCTGCTTTGATGAATAGAGAAAGATTGATGATTTCTGATAGGTTTAATCGAGCAATCGCTGTAATTCGTGCTGTCGAGGAATTACGCAACGAATTTGGGAGCAAAAATTTTAGCCTTATTATAGAAGAGGCTTTTGGCCCTCTATATGAAACGAGTATCCTTCACTCACAGTTGGTTCCGTACCATTCATAGGGTATGTTTTAGGCAAGGACCTCATAACTTTCTGCAATGAAGCCCTTTTGGTGCCTTTGTCCATCTTAAAGCTTATAAACAGCTGAATACTTTTCCGTAAGATAATTGATGTACGGTTTTTCAGAAAATTTCTTCCCTGTTGCCTTTTTGATCAAATCTCTGCTGTTATACTGACGGCCATACTGGTAGACTTGTTTGTTCAGCCAATCTTTAATGAACTCAAGTTTGCCTTGTGCCACCTGCTTCTCCCACTTTGGATGTTGGGATTCAAAAGCATTAAATAACTGTGCACAATATAAGTTTCCTAAAGCATATGTAGGGAAGTATCCGAATGCCCCCATAGACCAATGGATATCTTGTAAACAGCCTTCTTTATAATTTTCGGGGGTAATCCCTATCATTTTTTCCATTAAAGTGTTCCAAGCATCTGGTAAATCTTCAACTTTTAAAGAGCCTTCGATAAGCGATTTTTCTAGTTCGAATCGAAGGATAACATGAAGGGGGTATGTCACTTCATCGGCTTCAACCCTGATGAATGATGGCTCAACTTTATTGATCGCCACGTAGAATTTGTCTAAACTGACACGGTCGAATTTGCCTTTAAATGTCTTTTTTAAAAGAGGTAAGTAGTGTTTCCAGTAGGGTTTTGACATCCCGATTCGGGTTTCCCACCAGCGGGATTGACTTTCATGGATACCTAGAGATACTGCTTCACATAGTGGAGAACCATAATGCTCTTGTGGGAGTCCCATTTCATACAAGCTGTGACCACCTTCATGTAAAGCAGCCATTAAAGAACCCATTAATCCAGTTTGGTGGATTCTAGTGGTGACTCTGCAATCTGTCGGATGACTAGATGAGCAAAACGGATGTGTGGAGAGATCCATACGTCCGAATTGATTATCAAAACCCATGTCATTAAGGAGAATGTTACCAAATTCAAGTTGTTTTTTCTCAGAGAACTTTCCATGTAGGAAATTGTCGTTGACTTGTTTGGCTTCCAGAATTTTTTTCAGTAATTTTGTGATTGGACTTTTAATGGCTTTGAACACCTTATCAACTTCTTTTGTTGACATTTCTGGTTCAAACTGATCGAGTAATGCATCGTATGGGTGATCGGTATATCCCAAATACTCAGCTTTTTCTTTGTTTAAATCGATAATTCTCTTAAGACTTGGAGCAAATTTACTGAAATCATCGTCTTCACGAGCCTCTCTCCAAGTGTTTTTTGCTTCGCAAGTTACTCGCGCAAAAGTCGAAACAAATCGTTTGGGTAGTGCAATAGCTTGTATATAGTCTCTTCGAAACTTTGCTAGGGCTGCTTTTTGATTGACTTTTAGATTTTTGACTTGGATTTCACCAGATTGAATGTCAATCAACTTTTCAAGGGCTTTTACAAATTGTTTACTAGTTTTCTCTTTATGAATGATCTCGGCCATTCTCTCCATTTGTTCGGCGCGAATAGGAGCAGAGCCTTGTGGCATCTGTGTTTCTTGATCCCAGCCCAGTAGTGAGGAGACTCCTTTCAGAATAGAGGTCTTTCGGGTGATTTCGATTAGTTTGTTATAATCTTGTATTGCGTCTTTGGTCATTAATAACTCCAGTATTTTATACCGATCGTGTTTCAAAATTTGGTTTTTGGCAAAGAGAAAGCTCTCGTAG
>JBCDHL010000108.1:0-6731 GCA_038750095.1 Chlamydiota bacterium | reverse complement strand
TTTTCGTTAACAAGAGAGATGCTTACCTTACCCTACCCGGTTATAGCACGGATGAAATTTCTATTAGTCTGGAGGGGGCGGTTGAAAGTGCTAATACCATTAGGGTAAAAAAAGGGACGAAATTTAAAGAAGTCATTCAAAAAGCAGGTGTTTTGGAAGGGGCGGATCTTTCTACTTTTGAAATGGAGAAGTCCCTGAAGAGTGATCAATTGATTATTGTTCCGTCAAAAAAAATGCTCACAATATTTCTTGAAGGTGATGTATCTCCAAGAGGTAAATTTACCATAGAAGCTGGCTCTTCTCTGCATGACCTATACCAACAATTAGGTAAAACACCTCTGACCAATAACCGAAAGTTAATGAATGAAGAGGTGTTGAAGTTTTGACAAAATGGGCAGAAGGTGAAAAATATGTTGACGATGGATCATTGGGATGATACCTCCTTTTCCGTCCATTCCGTCCATTCCGTCCATTCCGTCCATTCCGTCCATTCCGTCCATTCCGTCCATTCCGTCCATTCCGTTTGAGATATTGTTGTTTTATGAGTTTTCTCTTCGTTTTCTCTTGTCTGGAAAGTTGGTCTCTGCTATATTTTAATATTTCAAGCTTTATGATAGTTGATTTTAATCAAGTCCTCCATAACGGCTCTGGCGAGAACGTATTTCGTATGTAACTCACCACTTGTTTTATGGGGTATCTATCCAAAGTAAATAAATCAGTTGATAAAGATGCTCGCACCAGACATAGAAGGTGTGTAATATATTTTAGGGACGAGAATTATGACACGTAAGCTGATGGGTAGAAAGCGTGGGATGGCTCATGTTTTTGATGACAAGGGTAACCTAGTTCCATGCACTGTAATCGAGTTAGAGAAGAATGTCGTTACTCAGATTAAGACCGCTGAGTCTGATGGGTATACAGCTGTACAGATCGGCTGTGAAAAAGTGAAAGCTAAGGATCCTAGAGCCAAAGAGTCTAGAACAACGAAACCACTTCGTGGTCACTTTGCTAAGAATAACATAGAACCTCGTAAGAACCTATGTGAGTCTCGCATTGACAGTGTAGATAGTTTCGAAGTTGGACAAGAATTTGGAGTAGAAATCTTCCAAGATATTGATTACGTAGATGTGACGGGAACATCTAAGGGTAAAGGGTTTCAGGGAGTTATGAAACTTCATAATTATGCTGGTGGTCCTGCATCCCACGGTTCAAAATTTCACAGAAGACGCGGTTCGCAGGGAATGCGTTCTACACCAGGTCGTTGTTTGCCAGGTGGTAAGAGGCCTTCTCAGATGGGAAATAAACGTGTTACAACACAAAGTTTAAGAGTTGTTCGCGTTGACGAAGATGAAAACTTACTGCTTGTTTGCGGTGCAGTTCCCGGTCCTGTTGATGGACTTGTCTGTGTGACCCCTGCAGTTAAGAAAACAGCAAACACTAAGTAGTCATAACGTATAAGATTTTTTGGAGAAAAACAGTGGCAACACTAAAAAAGTACAATTTAGATGGAGCAGAAGTGGGAGAAGTAGAGATCAATGAGATGATCGCTTCTGCGGAAATGAACAGCCAAGCTGTGAAAGATTATATTGTTGCTCTTCGTGAAAACAAAAGACAATGGTCTGCAAACACTAAAGGTCGTTCTGAAGTCAAGCATACAACAAAGAAACCACATCCACAAAAAGGAACAGGACGTGCGCGTCAAGGTTCATTAGTAGGGCCTCAGTTTCGTGGTGGTGGAATCGTTTTTGGACCAAAACCAAAATTCGATCAGCATGTACGTATCAATAAAAAAGAGCGTCAAGCAATTATTAGATCCCTGATCGGTGAAAAAATCCGTAATGGTCGTTTGCGCGTTCTTGAGACTACAGAGATGGAAGCTCCGAAAACAAAAACTTTGGTTGAGCTTCTAAAGAAATGTGAGTCGGGTAAAAGGGTTTTGTTTCTAGGTGAGTCTACTGTTACAGAAACAGAGACGGAAGGAAAAAAGGCATCTGCGACTGTGAAGAATCAAAAGCATAATCATTTCAAGAAGAGTTTGAATAATTTACAGAAAACTGAATTTAGTCTCGCACAAAATGTTAACGGATACGATATCATGGTCGCCCACGATGTTTTTGTAACCGAAGAGGCTGTTAAAGAACTAGAGCGCTGGCTTTGTAGCGGTGCAAGTAATTAAGCGATAGAATGCAAGGTGAAAAAATGCCGAAGAAAAATCCATATAGCATTATCAAACGTCTACACGTGACAGAAAAAACACGTGTATTACAAGAGCTGAAAAACAGCGATAGTAACAAGTGCACTACTCGATGTGAAGCTCCAAAATATGTGTTTGTGGTTGATAAAGCAGCGAATAAACGTGAAATTGCCGATGCAGTTGAAGAAATATACAGCGAGAAAAATATCAAAGTTGTTTCTGTCAACACAATCACATTGAAAGGTAAACCAAGAAGAGTTCGCGGCCGCAAAGGACGCACTGCTTCAATGAAAAAAGCTGTCGTTACTTTGGAAAAAGGCGATAGCCTAGAAGAACTTTAATTGTTAGAAAGGCATGGGTTAGAAAATGCTACGGAAATATCGTCCAAAAACTCCAGGTACAAGGCAGCTGATTCTGCCAGTACACGAAAAACTTACGCGTAGAAAACCGGGTAGTCGTGCAAAAGTCAAACCGACTAAGTCCCTATTACTGCCTAAAAGAAGAACGAATGGCCGTAATAACCACGGACACATCACTTGCCGTCACAAAGGTGGAGGACACAAGCGCCGCTACCGTATTGTTGATTTCATAAGGGATAAGATTGATATCCCAGCAAAAGTCGCTTCACTAGAGTACGATCCTAACAGATCTGCATATATCGCGCTGCTACATTATGCCGATGGAGAGAAGCGTTATATTATCGCTCCTAACGGATTAAAAGTCGGTGACACTGTTCAGACAAGCGACAAACCTCCATATAAGGTTGGATGTTGCATGAAGCTTGTAGACATGCCACTTGGTTCCATCGTTCACAATATTGAAATGAAACCTGGTAAAGGTGGAAAGCTTGTCAGATCTGCTGGACTATCAGCACAGCTTATGGCCCGTAGCGGTGGATATGCAACAATTCGTATGCCTTCCGGAGAGATGCGCCTTATTAATGAACAGTGCAGAGCTACATTCGGACAAGTGTCCAATCCAGAACACAACCTCCGCGTAGAAGGTAAAGCAGGAAGAAATCGTTGGAAAGGTAAAAGGCCAACAGTCCGTGGTGTGGTCATGAACCCCGTTGATCACCCTCATGGTGGTGGTGAAGGTAAGAGTAAGGGTAATATCCCACAAACTCCATGGGCTAAGTTCACACGTGGTTTCAGAACGAGATCACTGAAGAAGTCCAACAAATATATCGTTAAAGATCGAAGGAAGAAATAATCATGGGTAGATCTCTGAAAAAAGGTCCGTTTGTTGATCATCACCTTATTAAAAAGGTGAGAAAACAAAACGAAACAGGTGATAAAAAACCTATCAAGACATGGTCAAGACGATCAATGATCGTTCCTGAGATGATCGGACATACTTTCGAAGTACACAATGGTCGTAGATTCATTACTGTTTTTGTAACCGATACTATGGTAGGTCACCGCCTGGGCGAGTTTTCTCCAACACGACTATTTAAGTCTCACCCAGTTAAGAAATAAGGGAAAACGCTATGAATCGTGCTAAAGCCGTCACAAAATATGTAAGAATCAGCCCGAGGAAAGCAAGGCTAGCAGCAGCGCTCATCAGACAGCAGCCTGTTGATGAAGCTACTTCACAATTGCTTTTCTGCAACTTGAAAGCCGGACGTCTCTTGAAAAAGACTCTCGACAGTGCTGTTGCAAATGCTGAAACACAACTCGATGTACGTCGAGAAGAACTTAAAGTTTTAGAAGTCCGTGTCGATGAAGGTCCAACAATGAAGCGTATCACACCAAAGAACCGTGGTGGTCGTCATCCGATACTGAAAAGAACTAGTCACTTCACCATTGTTGTTGGGACAGAATAAGGAGCGTAATCAATGGGACAGAAAGTTAATCCAATAGGACTACGTCTAATTCGTAACCGTAAATGGCGTTCACGTTGGTTCGCAAATAAACAAGAGTTTGGTGACTTGCTCATCGAAGATCGTCAGATCCGTAACTATTTGCGAAAGAAACCGGCATGTGTTGGTGCTTCAATATTTAAAATTCGCCGTATGAGCGAAAAAGTTGAAGTTACAATCTGCACGGCCAGACCTGGACTCGTCATTGGTAAGAAAGGCGCAGAAATTGAAAACTTGAAAAAAGAGCTTTCAAGGTTAACAGGTAAGGACGTATGGATCGAAGTTGAAGAAATCAAAAGACCAGACCTAGATTCCAAACTCGTTGCCGATGGTATTGCGAAGCAGTTAGAAAGACGTATTCCATTTCGTCGTGCGATGAAAAAAGCAATCCAACAAACAATGGATGCCGGTGCATTAGGAATTAAAGTACAAGTCTCGGGAAGGCTTGGTGGTGCTGAAATTGCTCGTACAGAGTGGTACATCGAGGGAAGCGTTCCACTACACACTCTTCGCGCAGATATCGACTATGCTACAGGTAGAGCTGAAACAACATACGGTAGCTTAGGAATCAAAGTATGGATTAACCGTGGTGAAGATGACCGCATCAAGAAGGAGGTTGCATAGCCATGGCACTCATGCCCAAAAAAACGAAACATCGTAAAAAGCAAAAGGGTCAATTCCGTGGTCTCAGCAAAGGTGGAAACTTCGTTCAGTTTGGCGACTATGGCATTCAAGTTCTCGATAGGGGCTGGGTGACTAACCAACAGATCGAAGCTTGCCGTGTAGCGATCAACCGTTATTTCCAACGTCGTGGTAAAGTATGGATCCGCATTTTCCCGGATAAACCTGTTACAAAGAAGCCTGCCGAAGTACGTATGGGTAAAGGTAAAGGTGGTGTTAACGAATGGGTAGCCGTCGTTAAACCAGGCCGAATTTTATTTGAAGTTGCAAACGTTCCTAGAGAAACAGCACAACACGCACTAAGACGTGCTGCTGCAAAATTAGGTCTGCGTACGCGCTTCGTAGAACGAGTAGAAGAAGTATAAGGGGACAGCTATGTTGAAAGCCAAAGATCTTAGAGATAAATCTGTTGACGAGTTAAAAGCCATCCTCTTGGATACACGTAAAAGTCTTTTTGAAATGACAAATGAAGCACAGCTTACTAAAGACTCATCAAATCGTGACAAAATCCGCACGATGAAGAAAGAAGTCGCTAGATTGCTGACAATCATCAAAGAAAAAGACGTAGCAAGTAATTAAGGTAGACAGAGGTAATTGATGGAACCTACTAAAAGACAAGAAAGAAAGACTAAGAAGGGGACTGTTGTATCCAACAAAATGGACAAAACAGTGGTCGTCTCTGTAGAAAGGGTCATCAGACACCCTAGGTACGGCAAAGTCATCAAGCGATCAAAGAAATACTATGCCCACCACGAAGGCGAACCGCTAGAGGTTGGACAGGAAGTAACGATCAGCGAAACAAGACCCATCTCCAAGACTAAGTGCTGGAGAACCGTTACTTCGTAATAAACGAAGAAAAAAACTATTAATCCTTTCTCTCAAGAGGAAGTTGTAAGAATAACCCAATTGTTGGAGTGAATTAAAAATGATTCAACAGGAATCAGAGCTAGAAGTAGCCGATAACACAGGAGCAAAGCGAGTACGTTGCTTTAAGGTACTCGGTGGTTCCAAACGTCGCTATGCCCATGTCGGAGATATTATCATTTGCTCAGTAAAAGCCGCATCTCCAGACGGTTCAGTGAAAAAAGGTGACGTTGTCAAATGTGTGATCGTTCGTACAAAGAAGTATATCAAGCGAAAAGACGGGTCTAAGCTTCGTTTCGACACCAACAGCTGTGTCATCATTGACGATAAGCTAAATCCTCGCGGAACACGTATCTTCGGGCCCGTTGCTCGTGAAGTTCGTGACCGTGGTTTTCTGAAAATCGCTTCATTAGCGCCGGAGGTGATCTAATGAAAACAAAAGATAAAAATGTTAAACGTGTCAGTAAAAAAATCCGCAAAGGTGATACTGTCATCGCTATTGCTGGAAACTACAAGGGCCAGACTGGAACTGTACTTTCAGTTGATGCAGACAAAGCTGTTGTTCAAGGTCTGAACGTAAGAAAGAAACACGTTCGTCGTTCCGAACAAATGCCTCAAGGTGGAATTGTCGAGTTGGAAAAACCAATTCATATTTCCAACCTGATGATTTGCGTTGATGATGAGCAGCCTGTAAAGGTCAAAGTAAAAGCTGACGAATCAGGTGAGCGTCAACTGTATTACAAAAAAGGCGATGCTGAAGTTACTTACCGTTCACTAAAGAAACATAACAACTAAAAGAGCGAAAGAGTAAAATGTCACGACTAAAACAAAGATTTAACAAAGATATCAAAAAACAACTTCTTAAGAAGTTCGCGTACAAAAACGTGTCCAATATCCCAAAGGTCGAAAAGATCATTATCAATATGGGTATCGCTGAAGTTGTTAAGGATAAAAACGCCATCCAAGATTGCTTGAATGAGTTGACACTAATTTGCGGACAAAAGCCTATTTTGACCAAAGCTCGTTTATCAATCTCTAACTTTAAGTTGCGTCAAGGACAGCCCATCGGTGTGAAAGCCACACTTCGAGGTGCTAGAATGTACGACTTCATGGACCGCTTTTTCAACATCG
>JBCDHL010000107.1:0-6750 GCA_038750095.1 Chlamydiota bacterium | reverse complement strand
TTTTTTTGGCCACTAATGCTCTTACTAGGGTTGTCCATATGGGTCTTTAGTAAAAAAATAGCTGTTATTGTTGAGATTTTTTCTGTTGTATCATGTTTTGCAATTCTTCCTCCCATCATTTCTTTCACGGTTTACTTTGTATTTTTGCATTCACTCAGACACTTATCTTCGATTATGTTAAGTCAAAAGATATCTTGGTTTAAGATGTTGACTATGAGGAGAGTGTGGGGTATTACTCTTTTGACAGTTATGCCGCTTGGTGCTTATGCGTACTTCAAAAATGACTTTGATGAGAGTGTATTACATTATCCATTTTTGGCTTTTGCCTGTCTAACTTTTCCGCATATTCTCCTAAATGAAAAATATGATTTATCAGAAAATCTACAAGGTGTAAAATAAAATTTTAATTCTTTAACTAGATCATGAGGTTTGTGATGATTCAACCAAGTATGGAAAACTTCTTCAATTACGATACCATGCAGTTTCAAATGGTATCACATATTCTAACATTTGGCTTTGCTGTGATGCTAGCTGCATTGTTTTATTTCGTAATGACAATAAAATCTGTCGCGAAGAGATTTCGTATTTCTTCTGTTCTTTCAGTTGTTGTGATGGTTTCAGCATTCTTAATACTCTATTTTCAAGCAGCCTCTTGGCAAAATGCATTCACATTCAATTCATCCTCAGGTTTATATCAGCCTCGGGATGGTTATACATTCACAAATGGGTATCGTTACTTAAATTGGTTGATTGATGTGCCAATGCTTTTATATCAAATTCTGTTTATTATTGATCTTGAAGCTGTTAGGCGTAACTCATTGAGAAATCAATTTTTCTTTAGTGGTTGTGCACTGATCATTCTGGGTTATATTGGCCAGTTTTATGAGACTTCTAACCTTACGTACTTATGGATCTACGGTTTAGTCAGTACCGCATTTTTCTTTCATGTAATCTATCTCATTTACAAGGTTATTTCAAGTTCTTATAGTTACTTAACCCCTCCAGCTAAGAAGTATATGTCTTCAATATGGTGGTTGTTTCTGATTTCTTGGTGGTTATATCCTGTTGCATACATTATGCCAGTCTTTTTCAATACCGCATGGGGTGCAGTTACTCGTCAGCTTTTGTTCACTGGAGCAGATATTGCCTCCAAGGTTATCTATGGAATTTTCTTAACCCAAGTTGCTATGATTCGTACAAAAGATGAAAATTTAGAGGTTGGTGGATAAACTCCAAAGAAAATTTTCTGATCTGTATGATTTGGTATAACCATCTAAACTCCATTTGATTGAAGTTTGACGGTTATACCGATCTTGATTCATAATCCCATATTTTGAAACACTTTCGGCATACCCATATTTGGCTAATTCTTGCTTTTTGGTACTAGACTATTAATTCATGATTAATTTATAGATAAAAATAAGAGAGTAAGTCTTTTTTTAAAAAATACTCTCTATCAAAGGAAGGTAGTTTATGAAAAAAATTGCAGGGATTCTTAGTGCAGCAGTTATTACTTTAGGTTTATGGTCAACCTCTGCTGAGGCAGCCTGGGGAAGTGACAGTAAGCACAAGGATATGTCAAAATATCAAACAAAAGGTGCAATGACCAACGAAAATATTGCTGAGGTTGCTATAAGCACTCAGGATTTATCAACACTCGTTGCAGCTTTGCAGGCAGCTGACTTAGTCAATACCCTAGAGGGACAAGGACCTTTTACTGTTTTTGCCCCTACAAACGAAGCTTTTACAAAGTTGGGCCCAAAGCTTAACGAATTACTTAAGCCTGAAAACAAAGAACAATTACGTCAGATACTACTTCTTCACGTGGTGCCTGGTAAGGTGATGAGTAAAGACATTAAGAACATGGATGTAGAAACTGTTTCCGGTAAAAATGTCGCTATTCGCCTTGACAATGGAAAAGTGAAAGTAGATAACGCGAGAGTGATTAAAGCTGATATTCCAGCTTCTAACGGTGTTATACACGTCATTGATGCTGTCATTACTCCTAACTAAACCTTGTACTATTATGGGGAGAGCTCACTCTCCCCATCAAGTGACGATTTATCATCACGATCGGTATATACTCCTTCCGATTCAAGGAGACCCAAATCTACTAAATTCAAAGCTTCCGCGATTGAATTATCTTAAAGGGGTTTGTATTAAGTCAATACTAGCCCCTTTAAGATAAGTTCAATCCCGGAGCTTTGAATTAGTATCTTTGGATGTCTTTGAAACGGAAGGAGTATATATACTCTTTTCGATCCAACGACCTTTGAGACCATAATGATTAGGCTGAGAAAAAAATTCTCAAATAGAGAAGAAATGATACAGTATATTAAAGAACATTCTTCTTACCTTAAGGATGATTCTGTCAGCCCGATTCGAGGAGGTAAATCGCTCGCTTTAGAGCTTCTCGATCAAATCGATCCTAAGATTTATGGAGCCACTCGTAATTATTTAGAAGGTTTTGTTACACATCTCTCACCATATATTCGACATGGTATTATCAGTCTATCTCAAGTAAAAGAGACAGCATTAAAAAAAGTTGAAAAAAAACACGAAGCTGAAAAATTGATTCAAGAGCTTACTTGGCGCTGGTTTTGGCAGCGACTGTATTGGAGGCATCCTGAGTGGATTTGGCGGGACGTCGAACCTTATAAAACAGGGTATTCAAAAGAAAATTACTATGCTGTTTTACCCAAAGATATTGAGTTTGGTCATACTGGTGTAGCCTGCATTGACACGTTTATCGAAATTCTCATAAACACGGGGTACCTCCATAACCATGCTAGATTGTACCTTGCAGCCTATGTTGTTCATTTTCGCAAAGTATGCTGGCAGGCCGGAGCAAAATGGTTTTTATGTCACCTAATTGATGGTGATCCTGCTAGTAATAATTTCTCTTGGCAGTGGGTCGCTTCAACGTTTAGCGGCAAACCCTATTTTTTTAACTTAGAAAATGTCAGGAAGTATGCGGGGCATACAGTTGATACTTCTATATCAAAAAATAAGTGTTTGCACGGATCTTATCAAGAATTAGAACTTAAGCTTTTTAGACGTCAATAATAATTAGGAGTATGATATGTCCTTATGCCCAACAAAATCCTCAACTTATATCGGTATATTTTGGGTACATGAAGATTCTTTGAATGCGGGTTTTAAGGGGTTCGAAGAGGTGAGTTCTGCAATTTTTGTATGGGATAACAATTATTTTCAACAGATGAATTACAGCTTAAAAAGACTGGTGTTCATCTATGAAACTCTTCTCGAATTACCTATTGAAATATGGGAAGGGAATACAGTCGAAGTGTTAGAAGAACAGTCTAAAAGCAAAGGGGTATATGTTGTAGCTACTCCCAATCCACTTTTACAATCTTACATCAGTGAATTATCAAAAAAAGTTAATGTAAGTATTGTAAAAGACGAGCCTTTTGTTGAAAATGATTTAGACGAAGATTATACACGCTTTTTTCCATATTGGAATAGAATCAGAAACCGTGTCTTAGATCAATCGTGATTCAAAATTTGGAATCACGATCGGTATAACTTAAATCTTTTCTGCCTCAAATATGGGGATTCCCATATGCTTTAGCCGCTCGTTTTCTTTGTCGATAAGTTCTTGGCCTGCAAATACGATCGTTGCTCCATTATGCATATGAGTGGCGATATGTTTTTCAGTAGCGCTTATGATGTCATTTTTCGTTAATGAGAGAAGTTTATCCCTATGAGATTGTCGTCTTTCTAAGGTTTTTCCTTCTTGAAGCCAACCATGTGCTAGGCGGCCTTGGCTACCTGGTGATATGGGAGCGTCTATTGACTGGAATTTTTCAAAGATAGCTTGTTCGATGTTAAAATCATCGAATTTTCCATCGAGAACTTTGGATACCGCTTGATTAAATGCCTGAATTGTTGTTGCGATATTGGGGTCGCGATAAGAGTAGAAAGAAAAGTTACCTGTTTGGCCATTATACGTAGCACCGCCTCCGTATGCACCTCTTTGCTCTCTAAGCAATCTGTGAAGAGTTAGATGATCGAAAAGATTTGCAGCGATGCCGAGAGCGGGTGCATCTGGATGAGTGTAGGGAATAGTGTGGAAAACTTTACTTGTAAAGGCGATAGGAGAAGCAATTAGTTTAGCATGTGACTGAATGTGCGAAGGTTTCGATACGCTGAGCTTTTCGGTTTCTGCCGAGGTTTGCAGTTTCTTTAAATCGTAGAATGATGACGCTTTCAATGAGGCATACATTTTGTCATCACAGCTCAGAACGAGGTTTATCTCTGACATTTGTTGTAACTTGTGATGAATCTCCATTAATTTTTCAATGATAAAACTTTCCTGCTGTTGGTAGTCTTTCGCGCATTGGCGGATTTTTTTATAGTAATCCAGTCCCGACCATAGGTTATTGAGTTTCGCAGGTTCAGTCAAACCACTTGCTGATAGGCTAATAGCATACCTTAGTGAACTTTGGGTAATTGATGATTGTAGCCCGTTGAAATGTTTAAGAAATACCTCTTTCAACCTTGTTTTATCATTGAAGTCGACAGATTGTGTTGTGTCGTACAATAATTGGAATAGCTCTTTGCTTTTTCTATAGAGAGATTTTCCTCTCACGTGGAAAGTTGGGGAGTATTGATTGCAATCATCAGCTTGAATATTTAGAGATAAGGATGTGCCAAACCCTCCTAAATTTTCTTGGATGAATTCAAGGTTGTCTTGATAGTCTCTACCACCCGCTCCCATTTGAGGAAGGATTGTGGTATAGAGCCTAAGGAGCCACATATCGGATTCTTGCATTTTCGGAATATTCCAAATGAGGTCTGCGTAGACGATGGAGTTTGTGAAGGTATCGTGGTGGTATACGTCCAATTGCTCATGTTTTTGATGCTCTAGAGGATATTCTTTTGCTATTTTCGGAATGTCGGTGATTGAGAGTTTTGGAAGAATATTCGGATCTTCTTTATCTTGCTCTTCTTGGAATTCTTGCAGCTGTTTCTCTTGATTAAAAATTTCATCTAAATCTTGTTTAGACAGTTTTTCCTTAGTGGTTTTTAACCTTTCTTCTTCTTGTTCTGCTTCTTTTTCAGGTAGTTTGGGGTCAGGAGTCATGACCACACGTAAAAAGTGATTATTGTCTATGAAATACTTTTGGATGAGCTTTTCGAAGTATCGTTCATCTTCTTTAATTTTTTCTTTAAGTCTCTTAAATAGTGAGTGAATACATAGTCCTTCATTGGGGTTCGCACCGTGTAGTTTGATAAGGGCTGAACGCATGAAAAGGTTCAGTCCATGAGGTGCGCCGTCACCTGTGATTTCAGATCGGTGAAATTCGAGTTGGTGCATAGCGGACCTGACCTGATTTTTAGGGATACCATTTTTGACGATAGATTGTATTGTATCAAACAGTATTTTTTCTAATACATCAGCTTTAGAGGCATTGCACCCCTTAAGAGTGATAACGAAGGGGACATCATAAATATCTGGGTCGAGGTAGGCATATGCTTGTGAGCATAGACCAGTCTTCATAAACTCTTTTTTGAGGGGTGATGCATCTGTATCCATCAAGGCTATATCTGCAATTGATAGTGCTAGGATCTCTTCCTGGTTGAGTACGTTGGTTGTTAACCATGCAAAAGATAGGTAGGCTTGACCTTCAGGATTGTCCTCATCTGTTTGCGGATACGTTGCTGTAATTCTCCTTGGTTGATGAAAGCGTTTTTGTGCGGCAACGGGTTCTAGCGGTTTTTGCTTTTCACAATGATCCAGTACACGCCCTGAGATAAACTCTAGGTGCTCATCTAAAGGAAAAGAGCCATAGAAGAAAAATAGACATCTACTCGGGTGATAATAGTTTGAGTGGAACTTTTTGAGCTCTTCGTGGGTTAGCGAAGGAATATCCTTGGGATCTCCACCTGAATTTACGCCATAGGTCGTTTCAGGAAAGAGATTTTGATTTATCGCTTCATTTAATCGAGCGTTTGGAGAAGAAAGGGCTCCTTTCATTTCGTTGAATACGATTCCTTTATAGATGAGAGGAGAGTTTAGGTTATTTTCGTCAGCAAAGGAGAGACGATGCCCCTCTTGAAGAAAACTAAAAAAGTCGAGTTTTGGATAAAAAGCAGAATCAAGATACACGTCCAATAGATTATAGAAATCTTTTTTTATCTGTGTTGCAGCTGGATAGCAGGTAAAGTCACTACCTGTTAGAGCGTTCATGTAGGTATTTAGACTGCGGCGCGCCATGCAAAAGAAAGGATCATGGACAGGGAATTTTTTAGAACCACAGAGAACTGTGTGTTCAAGTACGTGAGCGATTCCATTTGATGATGATGGAATTGTTTGAAAAGATAAGCAAAAAAGGTTTTCTGGATCATCATTAGCAATGTGCATGACTGAGGCACCTGTCGCAATATGGGTGAGTTCGATTAGGCGGCTATTGATTTCAGGAATATTCTCATTTTTTGTGATTTTGAAGTTTTTGTAAGTACTTCCAGCTTCAGCTGTGTTCCAGTCCATGATGATCCTCAATTGTTCATTTAGGCTACGTCATTTTAGCTGAATCAGTGAATTTTGGGAAATGTCATATTTTATACTGAACCTGTTTCAAAAATTGAAAATAATGATTTGTTTTTTTAGTCTTGTCTGTTTGTATCTAAATATTTTAATGGATGTATTTATGAGTGAATTGCTTTCGACAGATGGTGTTAAATCTGTATTAATCCAAAGTGTAAGGAATGATCAGACCATCACTT
>JBCDHL010000106.1:0-6780 GCA_038750095.1 Chlamydiota bacterium | reverse complement strand
TTATTTGTACCCACGAAGCACAACTGAACGATTGTGCAATATTTTCGGATCTTGACATCAAGGTATATGACACTAAAAAAGTCGAAACTGAAGAAGGCATAAAAAAAACTACAGACTTTTGCATGAATAAAAAAACTTTATTTAGCGATCAAATTAGGAATAATCTTACTACAATAGGGTTTGTACACAATGAAGGCCGCGGTCCGGAAAACCAGTTTCTCCAATTAATCAATGAGAAAAAAATTATATCTACCATGAAGCATATCATCAATATTAATCTAATAAGGGGAACGTTTGGACTAAACCTCCCTAATGAAGGTCTTCTAGATAAAGCCGATTACATGAGTAGAATTTATAATGCTGTATTTTGCAGCACAACAGACGAAATTCCGTTACACTATGAAGCGAGCAATTTTGGCCGGATAGAAGTAATAGGTGATAATGAAAAGCATGACCCCTACGACGTGAAAAAACATGGGCATATGCCATTTGGTAATTCTCACCTAAGTACATATTTTGGAAAGTATTTCATTGTAAGAAAGGGTGAAAAACCAAAGCTGAGAAGTAAAGAAATTCGCTTTTTGTCCAACGACTCTTCCGAAGATATGAAAAAAATAGTTATGGGTAGTGGACCATTCTTCGATGCTTCCAATGCATGGAGTTTTGGAAATGGAGGTAGCCATACTGATACCTTCGTTCAAGAGGTTCCTCCTTCTGACAATTCAGATGAGTACAAGTGGACAACTTGGGAAGAAGCTGAGAAACAGTAACTATAAGGAATATTTAGAGAACTTACTGAGACTCTAATATCGAAAGAACCAAAGCCTCACCATTTTTGGTGAGGTATACGTCATCAGGGCCCTCTTTTTTTAGAAAATTACACTGTAAAAGATCGCGACAGATGGTGTTTATCGCTTTTTTGTGAAGGCCAATAGACTCTCCGATCTCGTAGCGGCTAAACGGTGTGGCGACATCACCCTGTTGCATTGCTCGCTCATAAAGAGCGAGTAAGAACCTTTGGTCTTTTGTTTGGGCGCGCTGACTCATCCTACACACCCACCTTCTTAACGATCGCACCTGAAGGTGTATCTTCAATAACAAAACCTTGGTCATGGATAAAGTCTCGAAGCTGATCAGCAGCAGCCCAGTCTTTATTTTTTCTTGCTTCAATTCTCCGTTCAAGAGCCTGCTGTACTTCGTCGGGAATCTGTCCGTCAACTTTTTCGAAAGAGATCACATCGATGATTGAGTCGAACTTCTTCATGACAGCGATCACCGCCTGAGCGTCATGGGGTCCCACTTTTCCGGCATCACATAGTGTGTTCACCTCGCGAACCATTTCGTAAATCGCTGCAAGAGCTGGAGATATATTCAAGTCATCAGCTAGACAAACGGCAAAACTTTCAAGAGCTGCTGACAAGATTTCATTCACTTCTCCAGTCTCTTGTCCTGTTGTGATATTCAACATACGTATGACAAAGTCATCTAGGCGTTGCAGAGAGTGTTTAGCCGCCTCAAGTCCATCTAGAGTGAAGTTGAGCTGTGTTTTATAGTGAGTTTGTAACAGTAAGTAGCGAACCTGTTTACCTGTATATCCTTTTTGAAGGAGACTACGCAAGGTGTAGAAGTTACCAAGGCTCTTGGACATTTTCTTACCATCAACGATAAGGTGCTCAGAGTGGAGCCACATGTTTGAAAATTTCTTCCCGCTGCACGCTTCTGATTGAGCAATTTCATTTTCGTGGTGAGGGAACATATTATCGACCCCACCGCAATGAATATCGATAGTTTCACCGAGCATTTTAGTGGCCATAGCAGAGCATTCTAGGTGCCAACCGGGCCGACCTTTTCCGAATGGGCTTTCCCAGTAAATTTGCCCATCACGTTCTTCGTCGTAGGCTTTCCAAAGGACGAAGTCGGCAACGTTATCCTTATCATATTCGTCTGTGGCAACGCGATCAGAAGCACCTGTTTTGAGCTCGTCAAGTTTGAGGTGAGATAAACAGCCGTAGTTAGGAAATTTCTGAATGGAGAAATAGATACTCTTGTCTGCACCTTGATAGGCATACCCTTTTTCGATGAGATCTTGGATCATCTCAATCATTTCTTGGATGTATTCGGTAGCAGCTGGATATTTTTCTGCTCTTTCGATATGCAGTGTATCAAGATCCTCAAAGAAAGCCTCTTTATAGGGCTTCACATATTCCTCAAGGGTTACCTCTTTTTTAATAGCGCCTTTGATCGTTTTATCGTCGACATCAGTGATATTCATCACTTGAGTGATTTCAAAGCCCAAGAACTTGATGGTTCGCCTGAGCAGGTCCTCGAAAACATAGGTTCGAAAATTACCGATATGGGCGAAATCATAGACTGTTGGCCCACATGTATACATTTTTACATGTTTTCCTTGAATGGGTTGCAAAACCTCTTTTTCTCTTGTTGCGGTGTTAAAAAGCTTTAATGACACCTGTGTTTCATCGTAAAGGTCTTCCATCAACTCTCATCCTCATATTGATAAATACGAAAGGGCTATTTTAATCATTGAAGTGTTTAACCGCAAGGTAGAGAGGCCAATACTTGCATTTTGTCATTGAGTTGTGGTTGAATGTGCTTATGAACCGTTTACTCTGTCATCATGAATACGGCACACCAGAAAATGTGGTGAAGCTTTCGGAAGGGGAATTCCCAACCATGGGTCATGATGAGATTCTCATCAAGACAACTATGGCACCAATCAATCCTGCTGATCTCAACATCATTGAAGGTCGGTATGGGGACCAACCTCCATTACCAGTAACTTTGGGAAATGAAGGTGTTGGAATCATTGAAAAAATAGGGGCCGATGTTACTGAATTATCCATAGGTGATCAGGTGATCACCCCGACACTAAGGGGAACTTGGTCTGAGTATCGCTCTTGTAAAGCTGAAGAAGCTGTTAGAGTTCCCCATGACATTCCGCCAGAAGTCGCCTGCATGCTTACTGTTAATCCCCTAACAGCAATTCTTATGCTTGAAAGTTTTCATGAGTTGAAGCCAGAAGAATATGTACTCCAGAATGCTGCAAACTCGGGAGTTGGTCGTGCCGTCATCGATATAGCCAAACGTATGGGAATTAAAACAATCAATATTGTGCGTACCCATGAACAAGTGGAAGAGGTTGAAAAAATCGGCGGATCGATACAACTTACCTTTGATGACCTGAAAGCTAAGCGCTACCCATCAAATCTGAGGAAATTAAGCATCCCCCTAGCTTTGAATGCTGTGGGTGGAGAAAGTGCGCGTCTGATAACACGACTTCTTTCCCATGGTGGTACCATGGTTACTTATGGAGCGATGAGCAAAGAGCCTGTGATCTTGGATAACGGCCCACTAATCTACAAAAATATAAGTATTAAAGGGTTTTGGCGAAGTGAATGGGTGCGACGTGTAGACTTTGAGTTGGTAAAATCCATGATGGAAAGGTTAATTTTATTAGCTGAACATGGAGCCTTTGTCGTTCCGATTGAAAAAATATACCCTTTTAGTGATGCAGCCGAAGCACTTAAGCATGCCAAGCGATCTGGCCGAGCTGGAAAAATTCTTTTGTCTCCGAGAAGTTAATTCGGAATCCCGTGCACTGCCACGCCCAAATCTTCATTTTATTTGGCTGTATACCGATCGTGTTTCAAAATTTGGTTTTCTCAAAGCCAAAATTCCAAATTTTGAATCACGATCGGTATAGGTAACGACATTCTCCAGGATCTAGTCAGATTACCAACTCCCCCCCCCACGATTTAAGGAAGATATGAGCTCTCCAACTCACGGTAAAAGATTTTACCTGATCCCATAATAGGAATGCTATCTAGTTTAAAAACGGATGTAACTTTAACTAAAGAACTAAAACCTGATTCCCGCAATGCAGAATTTACTTCCTCAACATTTGTGTTAAAAACCGTAAAAAGGAAAATCTTTGTTTTGTCAGCTGTATCCTCCCTAGCACAAATGGCCAAAGTAGGTCCATCCTCAGCAAGAGGCCAGCCTTTTTCTTTTGCTATTTGGAAAAGTGCATCTTCAATGGCAGCTAGGCTAATCATCTCACCACCGATTTTTACAAATCGTTTCTGACGACCTGAGATGATTAGACGATTTTCATCATCAAGATGTCCTAGGTCTCCAGTTTTGAACCATTTTTCTCCATCAATTGTGACGAATGGTGACGATACGTCTGGATTGATGTAACCCGAAAAGATGTTTGGTCCTTTGGCTAATACAAGTCCGCGTATCATCGTATTCTGTGGTTCGAAGGTTTCGGGATTAACAATTTTTAAATCAATTCCATCAAGAGCCTGCCCTACTCCAGCTTGAGGTCTGCCTGGCTTGTTGATTGTTAGGACTGGAGAACATTCGGTAATCCCATATCCCTCATATACCGAATCACCTGCCCCCATTTTCTTTGCCAATTCATAAAGTTCCGGAGGTGCCTTTTCTGCGCCCGTCACGCAAAGTCTCAGAGTGTCGAAGTACCCCTCCTTCCCACAACGGAACATGGACTTTAGAAACGTTGGAGCACCACACATGATGGTAACATTCCAATCCCTTATAGTTTCGGCTAGCTTCTTACCATCTTTCGGATCGGGAGAGTAAATAATCGGTATTCCACTAAAAAGCCCCATTAACCCGCTAATAGTAAATCCAAATGCATGAAAAGGAGGCAGAATCCCAAACATAACATCATCAGAATAAAGGTCAACAGAGTTAAATGCCTGCCTTAAATTTGCGAGTACATTTTTATGTGTGAGAGGAACGCCCTTTGGTAAGCTCTCAGTTCCACTTGTAAATAGCAAAACAGCTTTATGATCTTCATCATGTTTGTCGAGCCCAAATAATTTAAGAATCCCTTTCGTTCCTTTTAATGAACGATAATATGCTTTTAACTTATCGGACAGAGAAAATTTATTACGTACCTCTTCAAGCATAATCATGATATCATCAACACCATCCAAATCAACATTCTCTAGCCTATCGATAAAAACACGGGAAGTAAGTACAACTTCGACATTAGACAAGTTTCGTACTGCTTGCAGATGCCTTCTTCCCATTGTCCAGTTAATGAGCATGGGAACTTTGCCAGCAAGCTGGCATGCCAAAATCACTGCGTAAGCAGCAACACTAGACGGTAGCAAAATACCAATGTATTCTCCTGGAAGATTCCTGACATACTCAGCAAGTAAGATCACTCTCAACTTTAATTCTTTATAAGTAAGGATGCCTGCACGCTCGTCTGCACAAGCGACTGCGCTTCCCATTCTTGCGCAATTATTCAGGAAAACTTCAGGAAGTAGCGTTCCCGGTGCAGCTTTTTTTCTTTCTCGTTTGACTGACTGTCTCCATTTACTGAAGTCAATGTTTGATAAATCGGTATGGTCATCTTTACAATCGATTTGCTTACTTGCAACAGCAAGTGCTTTACCTACAGTATTCATTTTTATAGGTGATATGGACTTGACACCAAATTTATCTTGAATAAAAGCGCAAAGGTCTGCAATGTCAAGAGAGTCCATGCCAAGGTGCATATCAAGTCGCAACTCAGGTTTCAGGTCCGCAACACTCATTTCTGTGATTCTAGAAATTTCACTATAAATTTTTTCTTTTGTTTCTTCAGGGACCTTATCTAATTCTATTTCAAGATCACCTCCCAAATCTTGATCGAAGACTTCAGGCAGTTCTTCTTTCCAGGCGCTATAGGAGACAAGAACAAGGGAGTCACCTGGATAAGCACCTTCTTGCTTTGTTAGACCGTCTGGTTGGTTGTACCAGTTTTCTAACCAACGGTTTAACTCAATTCTTGATGCTTCATAAGGGAAGTCTTTAGGTGCTGGTTCAAATTCAATAATGACATCTCTTCGAGGAGTAAAAAAGATCCCGTTTTTGAGAACATGCTTCATACATTGAAATAATGTTGGGAATAGAGGTGGAGCCTTTCCAATCAAAGCTCGAGAAAAGACGCTTCCCCATAGACCTTTTGTTCTTACCAACACAACATTTACTTCAGGGACCTCTTGTATGATACGGTGAACAGCAGAAGAACCTCCAATCACTTCCTGGGAAGACATTTTTGTTCTTCCTGCAGGGTAAATTAGGAAGTTGTCACCCGTTTTCACATCTTCGATAACAGTGTTGATCACTTCTTCACTTTGCTTACGTTTAAGGCTATTGCTAGATACATCAAAATTAGGAATGGGCAACGCGTTGATCAATTTCATGATTTGATGCACAATTGGCTGTTCATAAAAATAGTCAACTATCATGGGTCTGATTGGATACTTTTTCCAAACAGAAATAGTCACCAGTGTGGGTTCAACAAAAACAGTAGCGTGATTGGGTAAAAAAAGCACACCACCTTTTTTGGAAAGTGTTTCTTCATTTAAATTCTCAAGCCCCTTAACTGTTACACGGTAACGAAACCAAAAAAGGATTCGAAAAAACAGGATAATCAGATTGATTGACAGCTTTTTTCTCACTATGAAACACTCCTCTAAGTACAGTTGCACGCGCTACATATTGAAGTATACCCCTTAATTTGAGCTAGTAAGTAAATCTCTAAATTACAGGAATATAAAAGAAATATAGACGAGACGATCTGGCACTACTTATTTAATTTCTAATATACAGGATACTTAAAAATAGCGTTGAACTCAAGAAATTTTTCTCTTGGAGCAGCTACCACTCTTCAACCTCTTGTATAATTCATCGAGATCTAATCATTCCGCTTCAAAATCTGACTTTCTCAAAGCAAAAATT
>JBCDHL010000105.1:0-6837 GCA_038750095.1 Chlamydiota bacterium | reverse complement strand
GATATTATCTGAATCAAAATATTCAGACCTCGAAAGTTCTTGATAAAGTTTCATCATTGAAGTGTACTTGATTAAGAAAGTGATTCTTTTATACTCACTCTCTCCTAATTTAGTACTCAGTAAAGCAAGCAAACACTTATAACTACAAGTGCCTGAACGCTGAGGAGTAATACTACGCAATTTTTTCTCTTCTTCTAGATCTCTATTTCCTTCGAGAAAAGGCATGATGCGCCAATAGATATCTTCGCTATCGTGTTTGAAAAGTACCTCTTTTCCGTCGATAGTATCTTCGTATTTCTCCAATTCAAGGATTGAATCCCAAAAATCCTTATCTAAAATTTTTTCTTTTTTGATATTTTTTAGAATATAAAAGGGTTTGATTTTTCTTTTCTTTGAATCAGTCTCAGTTAAATGATTTTCTGCACCTGCTCCAGTATTAATGACAGTGAATTGAAATGTATCATTATCCTCTTTATTGATTTTGTAGAGGAGAGCGTGACCACCGTGACGCGTCGTATACCCCCCTATAGTAATCAACTCCTCTCCAGCTTTCATCGCATCTAGTTTTTTTATGATGGACTGACTATCTTTTAGGTCCTGTATGGATTTTAAGATTTCTAATGTTTCTTTTTCTTGCTGCTCAAGATAAGGCTCCAAAAGTTCTAATATAAAGGTCTTATTTAATTCAGCACCCCCCCCCTCCATACCTGTATTGCCAATGAAAGTATCCCCTAGTGCTAAGGCGACTAATTTCGGTAATTTAGTAAACGCTGTCTTCCGTGTTGGAGCCCTTTGGCCAGTCGCTGAATGAAACTTTGGAGGAGTTGGTGATTGTGCCTCTTCCACATCAAGCGGCCTATTGTCACACTCTTCAATGTGGTTTTCAACTTGAAAACGCCCTAAACCCTCAAAAAAATCTATATACACAATATTAAACCTTATAAAGACAAAATTTATTGGCTCACATTATAATTTATATTTATTAGTTTCGTATAAAGAAATTATCTCAAAAATCAAGAATATTAAGATTAAGTGTTCAGGATTTTTTGGAGGATACTCCCCTCATATCTCTTTGCTATACTTGGTCTTTGTCTAATAACATTTTCTAGAAAGAAATTTTCAACATTTACGTCAGGAACCTGTTCATCTTTCCATTCACGTAAAGTATTTTGCTCTTCTTTCGTATAACTTGTAAATCCGAGCAAGTATTTTGCTTGAACGAGTAACTCACCACACTTAAATTGATTTAGGTCTGTATTTTTGCTATGAGAAACAGCTCCTAGTTTTGGATCCCACAAAATAACATCTGCGGTTTGGTTTTCCTCGAGGAAATAGTTGAAGTATTCTTTATTTCCATGAAAATATTCCTGGATAGGAGCGCGCATTTTCGAATAGAAATCGTTAAATTTATCTTCATATTTATATTGTCTCTTAAGAACTTCAAATTTTCCCTGAAAATCGGAAATATCATTCAGCTCATCTTCAACATCAGCTATTTGTTTTTCAGTGAGTATTTCATTTTCATGATCGAGAATGAACTCGACTTTTTCTTTGTAATAGAGCTCATTTTTCTTATGTAGTACGTCTAAAAATTGGTTATTTAATTGATGATCTTTTTCAAGAACTTTGTAAGCAAACTGAGCTTCCATTGGGTGTAAGATAGTTAGATTACATTCATTTGTTTTTCTATCTCTTCTTATTAGACAAAGCCCTTCTCGGGTAAAATCGGCACCAAAGATCTTATCATATTTTACTCTAATAGCTTCATTTAAAGAGAAGCCCTCCTTCTTGGATCCATCAGTCGCTGAAGCAAACATTCGGCTTAAAAAAATGTTATCATTAAACATAATGTTTTGATTTTTTAAGTAATGTGAAACCGGGATCACACGAATTCCGTAATCTGAATGTTCGGTTGTAAAAAATGAGGAGTGTAGAGAAGATTTTATAAAAACAAAGTCTCTGGAGTAAACCTCTGTTTCATCGAGAACAGCATTAACATTCACCTCAGATTTTACCTTTGAGTTTTCTTTCGTCTTTTGCTCTGTTTTCACTTGCTCACGTGTAGATAAGTGTCTACCTTCTATATCTTTTACCCCTTCAGGTAGCATTTTGTCATGACATAGTAGACTTAGGTCCTCTTCTAAATCTTTCTGTGGATAAATACTTTCCACTTCTGGATTTTCCCTGAATAACCTTTCGTAGAGGTCTTCTACTTGTCTTTTGTATTTTTCCACTGCTTTCGAGATTTCTATGAAAGTTGAAGGTTTACCGAAAGATTCGTAAGGGTCGAGTGGGGGCTGTTGAACAAAAAACTCTTCAAGATAATGAGAAAGTCGAACTGGGTCACCTGAACCTAAAGCAAGCTCTAAGCACAGGTTGGTGATAAGAAAATTCATTTTCTGTTTAAATGCCCGAAAGGTATCTTCTTGTAATTTCGACGACTGATTATGGATACAAAAGCAAACAAGATCCTCAAAAGAACTTCCTCCTGCTTGCTTCTCGACATCCGAGCTAATAATAAAGTCGGCATGCTGTTTCTTATCCAGGTTCCGCAGGCGCCAAGCAGCTTGTCCGAAATCTCGAAGCGTAGTTTTCCCCCCCACCGTGAATAGCCCTTTGGCAAAAGGATCCTGCTTGAAATCAGCACCAGTCGTGATATTATAGAAGGTAAAACGTTCATTAGGTTTTAGTTGCGACTCGGATAACTTTTTAGGTTCTTTTTCACCTCTTTCTAGAATCATTGCCAGCCCTTTCGTTCCTTTCGGAATATCTTGGTCGTTGAAAAAAATGACCCCTTTTTTGAAAGCTGGGATGTTTTGTAGAATTCTTCTCGCTACATCGGAGCTTTGTTCCCCTCTAAATATCGCTCCTCCATCGATGAGAGCATCATATTGATCAACTTGTTTTAGAACAGTTTGCTGTAGAGAGTCAGAAACATAAACTTTAGGATTGGAACGTTTCAATACTTCAATTGTCTTTCCATCTGTATTATTTTCGAAATTGGTATTTATTTTTGATGGGTAGGTTGCTCGATTATATGGCGTTCCAGTAAATCCAATGCGTGAGCGAAACATCCCCATAAGGTCTTGAGCGTTACTCAATATTTTTTGTCTAGAAACCACAATTTCGCTCCATGGGACACTTCTAACAAAGCGAACCCTTTTTTCCACAGAGCGATTCAGCTCTTCAGTCATCTTGTTGATTTCTACATCTGTTATTTGTAAAAGATCTGTACAGTCGAAAAGTTTTAATTTCTGAAATTGTTGATATGTAGGCGATTTTTTTATATCAAGTTCAACTCCTTCCAAGTTAGCGATTGCTTCTGCCTCAGCAATTGTTTTTTTTTGGATTTGTTCCATCCATTTCTTAAGTTGAAATTGACTAACGCCCATGCGGGTATAGTAAACCATTGTATACATGAGTGTTTCGAAGTGGTTACCAAAACGACTTCCTTCCCATGGGGTATTACTTCTAGCATAGGGAATTGCAAGAAGGCTTGCTAGTCGATGTGAAAGCCCAAAATGTTCGTTCGGATTTTTTGAAAAAACCAATGGAAAAAAGGTTTGGATCGACTCTTTTCCAAGAGCAAGAAGATCTCGTTGATTTTTGTCTAGTCCGTCTAATCGATCTAGAAATTTTTGACTAACTTCTCCCCCTTTTAAATATTCCTCTAGCTGTTCACCTTTAATCAAAGCGGGATCACCATATTTTGCTGCCATTTCTTTGATGATCTCTATTAGGAGGGGCACTATTTTCACATCATAATGCTTTGTGTCAAACGGTTTATCAACATCCTTATCAAGTTCAAAAAAGTCACTTAAATCTTGATTATTAGCTACTTTAAGAAACAATTCTTCGAGCATATTTTGAATGTTTGGTGATATCTTCTCGTCTGCTCCCCTTGTTGCATTTACTTCTTTTAAACATTCTAAGACGAGGTCTGCCTCATCAACAACTGCATCTCCCTCATTTTTCAATTGCAAAAGAATCTTTTTTAATAAGAGAAATCGGTTTTCACTTTTACCGTCTTTTAAATCTAAAAAAGACTGAATAAAGTCCAATCTCAATTGATGGAGATATTTAGGCGTTGATATGCAGTAGCTTTTATCTTTTTTAATGTTTTTGATTTTTCTCAAAATATCTTTGAGATCATTCTCAGTAAGATTTTCCTTTAAGACGAGGGCATACGTAGATTGTGAGAAAAATTCTTCGGATAGCTTTTGCATGTCGACTAGATTCGTTTCAAACAACTCGTCTGGTACGATGATGAATGGGATATTTTCTCCTGTACTATTCAGAAAGCATAAAAGAGGGAGGAGTACTTTGGTTTTTCCACTACCCATGATAAGAGGTCGTATTTGATCCGGGGGAGGAGCTCCATTTTTAAATTGGAGTTCACGAATAGTTTCGATCTGTTTCTCTCTTAATCGAAACCCTGAAAGAGACTCAAAAACGGAAAATATTTGCTCTTGAAATGGATCATAGTGCCTTTTCTCCTGAATAGTTTCACTCAGTCCTCTGATAGATAGTTGTTTATCATGCTCGCTTTCTGCCGCGATAGATTCCTTTGCTAAGATCTCTATTCGATGTAAATGCTGCTCCTCGGTTTTAATGATGAGATATTGAGTAAGAAGAGTGCAAACTTCAGATAGCTCTTCCTGTGAAAGCGTCGGATTACACTCGCATAATTTTGTACCATCCTTTTGTAAATAAGCTACCATGAGCATCGGTAGTGTAATTTTTTTTCTTTTACCAGACTGAATGCTCAGAAGAGCTTCTTCTTTTTCGGGAGAGGTGGAAGGAAGCATGTTTACCAGATTGATAATTTTATCTTCCAATACTTGATATTGATTTTCCAGTTCTACTTTTTTTTCAGCAGCTGTGGTTTGGATCGATTTTATTTGGATATCATCCAGTTGAAAAACGACTTCTTTTTGCAATTGATGTGCATGGAGATCCAAACTATCAAAAACACGGGCTACCTCCAATCCAAAGTGTTTGTAATTATAATGGTCCTGTTTTTCCTTTAAGCACTGTTTGAGCCCTTCAGTAACTTGCTTTTGATATCCACTCGGTTCTTGATCAAGCTCTCCAAAATCTATCTCGAAAGATGGTAAAGGCACATTTTCTTTTTGGAGTTCAAAATTTAGTGAAGTTTTTTGCTTTTGAGGTTTTACTTTCTCGAATTTTTCGAGGACTCTCCTTTCAGTTCCTTTCCTTAGAGAGTAATGAGCAATAGGAGCTTGTTTAAACAATTTCTTAAGAACAAGTTCAATTTGATGAGAGTCGCTCAGTATATTATCAACTGGTTCATTAGTTATGGTTTCCAAGGATGTTGGATCTTGTTTCATGAGTCGGTAAAAAGCTGCTAAAACCTCTTTTAAAGGAGGGTTGAGCTGTTTATGGCATCCTTTGTAGTCTAACGTTTTCGAGAGCTCTATTTTCGTTATGAGTGACTTTCTTTCTTCCTTACTACCATTAAGTACAATTCTTATGACCTCTTTAAAGTTTTTAACATAATAATTTGGGGTACTGAATTGTTGTGCATTTTCAGAGAATTCAGGGAGTACTTCCTGGATATTGTCGTAATATCTTTTAAGAGATGATGATAATGAAACTATCTCAAAAGCGTTCTTCGGAATTTTTGTCGAAATGAGCACATGTGCTAAAGATTTTGGAGAGAAAGAAAATTTCTCCAATTCAGTATTGATGGTCTTCCCTTCTAACTTAAATTGTCTGGTTTCAAATATTGAGGCTTCATCATGATAGTGAATATTATTTACTAAACTCAACTCTTCATCACGTGTTAAAGCAAATGGATCTGCTGCATTTTTAACATCCAAATATTTTTTATAAAGATCTCTGTAAGAGGGATGTATTTCACTTTTGGAAGAGTGTTTTAGCAGGAGAGCTAGTGCACGGGTTCTGAGGGCGATTGCTTGGGGGGAGTAATTGTTCGTCTTTTTGCCCTGTTCGATAATGTCTCGAAGCATGGCCATCTCTTGGTCCTGATATCCTTTAGGGTTGATCACCAATTGACTTCTGAGCATCGCATCACATGTATCGTAACAGTTGTGCGCCAAAAGAAGTTTAGCAATAAATAAATTATCTAAAGGTGTATTTCCAGTGAGTCCATGATCTCCCTCTTTCAATAAAAAATAGCCTTCCTCACATCTTGTATCAACTAACTCAAAATTGGGACTAAGTCCACCATAAGCTACTTTTGATGAATCAATTTCCTCATTGGGTATCAGGAAATACGTTTCATTCTGATCGTCATGTAATTTAAGATAGGCTTTAAATGTTTCGAGGTTTTTTGGGGGTTCCTGTTTGGAGTCTAAAAACAAATTATTTTGGTCCTTCCAGACAAGAGCACCTTTCTCATTTTTTTTGAAAGTTAATCCCAGCCTTGGAAACTGAAGAGTTTGATCAGACCAGTAGAGAGTTTCTTCTGGTTTTTCAAAAGTACAAATGTTATTTCCTCGATTCCCTTCTATACTCACATAGCTAAGGGTAGGAGAATCTTCACTAAATGGTTTTTTTTCTATTTGTGAAACTGTTGCTAAATTCTCTTTATCAAACTGTAGTTTAGCGCGTGCTACAAAACTATTCGTGGATAAGTCTTCAAAATATAGTTTTTTCTCAGCAGAATCATACCAATACCTGAAATCATTTTCGAAAAAGTGAGGAACACACTTATCCTTAATGATTTCAGCGGGGATGTATCGTAATTTTTTTTCCCCGTCCACTTTTTCGAGATAAACACAATCATCTCTGTCCAGAGTCATTTTGTATTCGACTTCTTTACCATTTTCCTCCGCATAAATGTGATACTTT
>JBCDHL010000104.1:0-6844 GCA_038750095.1 Chlamydiota bacterium | reverse complement strand
GCCCCTTCCAGTTTTCTAGCTTATCCGGTTGAGACTTCTGAGCTACTGCAACCAAGTAGTTATTCACATAATCAACAACTTTTTCTAAAGTTCTTCCATCAGAGAGATAAAATTCCACCATCCCAGAAAGTGTCAATGTATTAACATTGACCTCGCGTAATATGGGTTCCCCTTCATCGGTTTCAGCAACGTATAGCAAGATTCCCTTTGATGAATCTTTTACAAAATCATACTTACAAAATGTTTCGATACTTTTTTGATCTACTAAATTAGTCATATTCAATTCTCGCTTGTCTATATTTCTTCGAACCGACGGCGTTTTCCACGGAAAACACCTTTCGGGTGATGTTCCAGAGCATCATCGAGAGCTCGCATAATACGAACACCAGTCTCGACATGGTCGAGAGTATATTTGGCAAAGACATTCTCCGAACTCTCCTTTGTCTTGATACCATCACTATCCAGTGGTAAATCCGATATCAATAACAATGCCCCAACAGGAAGTTTATGGTAATATCCCGCCATAAACAGAGTCGCGCATTCCATCTCGATAGCCTGCGGGCGAGTCACCTTTATCCGGGTCACAAATTCTTTATTAAACTCCCAAAACCTTTTGTTCGTCGTATGCGTGATCCCAATATGATAGCGGATTCTATCTTGTTCCAAAATATTCGTCACATATTTTTGAACCATAAAGTTCGCTAAAGCTGGCACCTCTTCGTGAAAGTAAAAATCGGAAGTCCCTTCAGCTCGAATCGCTGCTAAGGGAACAAAATAGTCACCAACTTTGTACTGACGTCTCAGTCCTCCACACATCCCTAACATCAATGATGCTTTTATAGGTAGAAATGCACAAAGATCTATAACCAGTGCAGCAGAAGGAGATCCAATCTTAAAGTCAAGGATAGTGATTTCCTCCTTGGGTGAGTGGGCGACTTTGAACATGCTCCCCTCGAGAACTTCAACATCTCGACTTTCGGCAAAATAGTGTACATACTTAGGAAAGTTAGTAAGGAGTAAATAAGGTTGGAACAAGTTAACATCGGAACCTGAATATCTTTCTAAAGTGTCACGTGCAATTTGCTCTTCCTTGTCATCTTGAATATCTTCTTCTACGTCCATTACTTATCACCCCATTCAACTTCTGCGGCGGATCCCTCTCCGAAAAATGGTCCGATGGAGGGCTTAATATTTTTCTGAATGGTAAAAGCATGCTCACATCGGGGACACTCGAGCTCTTTGATATATTTTCCTAGGCGATAGAAATAGTTATCTCGACTTTCAATGATATATTTACAATTGGGACACTTATGATAATGAACAGTTAAATCCCAGGTGTGTGTGCCTGATTGTTTTGATTGTTGACTCATGAGCTTTCTCCTTCCTTTTCGTTACTGCCGAATAGCGACTTTAGAAATGAGAAGATAACCCCATGCTTACGTTTTTGAGGACGGTGGTAGTCTTCACCCCACCCGTTAGAATCGTGCATTTCACAGCCAATGATTCCATCATTGGGCTCCACGGTTTTTTGTATCAATGGCGTATCTTTTGGGTAGTTTCGATATGCTTTAGGCCACATGAATTCCTCCTTTGCTGATATGTTCACACTACTTACCGGAAGGTATATTTTCAACCCTAGACTCTCTAAAGAAAATCTGTTATAACTTAGTACTAACACATGTAATTTCAATAAAAGGAATAGGTTATGGCACAAATTAGCACAAATGAATTCCGCGGAGGCGTCAAACTCGAAATTGATAATCAACCTTATGTCATCGTCAATAATGAATTTGTCAAACCGGGAAAGGGACAAGCTTTCAACCGCGTAAAACTTAAAAATTTACTAAACGGTAAAGTGTTCGAACGTACCTATAAATCTGGTGACAAAGCCGAACTCGCTGATGTTCTCGAAACAAAGATGCGCATGCTTTATGAAGAAACCGATGGCGCTGTCTTCATGCATGATGAAACTTTCGAACAAATGACCATGTCTATGGAGAATGTTGGTGATCAAAAACAGTGGCTAAAGGATGATATCGTTTACGATATTTTGATTTACAAAGGACAGCCTGTTGCTATCGAGCCTCCCACATTTATGGATTTAGAAATCACTGAAACAGATCCTGGCGTCCGAGGAGACACTGCATCGGGACGAGTCCTGAAGCCCGCAGTACTGGAAACTGGTGCTAAAGTACAGGTACCGATTTTTATCGAGCAAGGTGAACGCATACGTGTCGACACGCGTACTGCTGAGTATGTTTCACGTGCAGAATAGACTTTTTAGACTACAAGACCGTGCTGCCATGTTACGAGCAGCGCGTGAGTATTTCCATGATAGAGGGATTATGGAAGTTGACTGTCCATTGGTTAGCCCTAGAGCCTCTATTGATGCACATATAGATCTAGTTCCTGCTGATGAACAGAGATTTTTGCATTCGTCTCCAGAATATGGAATGAAACGTCTTCTCGCTGAGGGGATCGGCGACATCTATCAGTTATCTCATGTCTTCCGCAGTGGTGAATTTGGCCAGAGGCACAATCCTGAGTTCATGATGGCAGAGTGGTACCGTTTGGGCATCACTTTTGAAGAAATGATCGATGAGACAGTCGAATTCATCGAACTGTTCATTGGAAGGTCACGGATGTCCCAAATGACATACAGGGATATGTTCCTCCATTATACCGGTATCGATGTAGCATCCTCTTCTATAGAGTCTCTAAGAACATACTGCGAAAATAAACGTATCAACATGTACCGGGGGATAGACGAAGAAGGGATCGACGCATACCTAAATCTCATTTTAGGAGCCAAAATCGAGCCTCACCTTGGTCACGACCATATTTTTGTCGTCACACACTACCCAGCAACACAAGCAGCACTTGCCCAAAAAGCTTGGATCAACGATTTCGAAGTTGCAAGGCGTTTCGAGATCTACCACAAGGGACTTGAACTTGCCAATGGTTACCATGAGCTTGCTGACGCTACAGAACAGCGTCAACGTCTACTTGATGCAAACGCACATAGACTAGTTTTAGAAAAAGAGGCATTACCTATCGACGAAAACTTTCTAAAAGCACTGGAGAAAGGTTTACCCGACTGCTGTGGGGTTGCTGTTGGTTTTGATAGGTGTCTGATGTTACGTCATGATGTTCAGTCCATCGAAGAAGTCATCCCCTTCGACTGGAATACCGCCTAAGAGAGTGTCATCTTTTTGGGCCGAAGTTGAGTTTTGAGCTATTTTTTCGAAGGTTTGATTATTGACCCAAGTTCACATACTCATAAGTGTAGAGAACTTGGGTCAATATCAAAGATTCGGGAAAAGAGCCAAAAATCAACCCGGAACAAAAAGATGACACTCTCTAAAGAAAAGGAGTTATATTAACTTAGCCCATACCAGGGTATGACTTGAATATTTTTCCTCCTTTGCCACTCTTTACCACCATAAATTAAGCAACCTTTTTCTTGTGGATTATCTTTAATATTTAACCAATAGTGAAGGTTCTCAAATAGCTTTTGAGATAGAGTTTGTGAAGATTTGGTCTCGATGGGTAAAAGTAAATGCTGTAAAGAGCACTTTGTCAATTTGAATATTGGATATTCAATCTATCAAAACTCAAATTATACAGCAAAATGAAAAAATTCTCCTAGAACATCACGGTCCCACGATTGGAATATCGCCTGACTTAAACCCACCTTTGAACAATCGGGAAATGTCTTCCCACGGAGAATGCCTTTGGAGAGACACGAAGACCGGGAGCGCTCTGCCGTCGTTTATATTCATTGCGATGTATCATCTTGATAAGATCCTCAACAAGGTCGTGAGAATACCCATATTTTGCGACAATTTCTCCAGGTGACAAGTGGTCTTCAACATAGCTCTTTAACACATTGTCCAGAATCTCGTAATCTGGTAGCGAGTCGGAATCTTTTTGATCGGGGCGAAGTTCGGCAGAAGGAGGTTTTGTAATCGTTGAAAGCGGAACCACGACACCCTCTCGATTTATCCACTCAGCAAGATCATAAACCTGTTGCTTTGTAACGTCACTAATCACACCGAGCCCTCCGCACATATCTCCATAAAGTGTAGCATATCCGACAGCCATTTCGCTTTTGTTTCCCGTGGCAAGAACAACCTTTCCAAATTTGTTAGAAATCGCCATCATCATCATCCCACGAGAACGAGCCTGAAGATTCTCTTCTGTGACGTCCGCCGGACGGTCTCCGAAAAAGGGGGCTAAAGTTTCGAGATAGCTAGAAAAAGGGTTCTCAATCGAAATTTCCCAAAATTCAATTCCCAAATTTTCGGCGAGCTCTTTTGCATCTTTCACGCTACCTTTCGAGGAATAACGAGAAGGCATGGTCACTCCGAGAAGGTTTTCCGGACCCAAAGCTTCTCCAGCAATGCAAGCAACGACTGCGGAATCGATTCCACCAGAAAGAGCAACACATGCTTTCTTAAACCCAGACTTTCGGAAATAATCCCTCACGCCAAGAACCAAGCCATCATAAAGATTTTTAATGATGGAGATATTCAACGAAATCGCACTAAGTTCTTCGTCCGTATCTACTAGAACACCATCTTCTTCAAATCCATGGGCAACTTTTAAAACATTTCCATTTTCACCGATGTATAAACTATGTCCATCAAAAATAAGGCTATCATTCCCCCCAACCTGATTACAAAGAACGACAGGACAAGAAAGTGTTTGTGCTGCTGTCTGGCAAACGAAAATCCGTTCACGAACCTTTGCTACATTAAAAGGTGAAGCGGAGAGATTGACAAGAAGCTCTGGATCTAGTTCCAAAACATCTTCTACAGGATCATGAGGGTAGCTTCCCCGTTTGATGAGCTCAGCGTGATGCCAGATATCCTCACAAATAGTCACCACAACACGCTTTCCAGCAATTTCCCAAGCAGAATATCCTTTAGCAGGCTCAAAGTAGCGCCTCTCACTAAAGACATCGTAAGTTGGTAGCAAGGCTTTGTCCTGATAACCCAAGATTTTTCCATCGGAAATGATCGCAGCACTATTGCTGATAGGTTTGCCATCCCCGCCATTTGCTCTGGGAAGGCCCACTATGATTGAGATCCCCGATGTTGCCTGAATAATTCTACTCAGCTGTCTTTCGACCTCTTGAATAAAGTGTGGCATCATCAGGAAATCTTCAGGAGGATACCCAGTGATAGCAAGTTCTGGTGTAACAACGATATCTGCATTTTTTTCTCTAGCAGAGTCGATCGCCTGTAATATTTTATCTGTGTTCCCTACCAGATCTCCGATGGTAGGATTAAGCTGTGCAATATATACTCGCATGGTTTCCGTTAGCTTCCGAAATCATCGAGAACAATACTATCACGTGGTACCCCGTAGTCGTCAAGGAGTTTCATTACACTGATATTATGCATTGGTGGCCCGCAAACGTAGTAGAGACAATCTTCTGGAGCCTCCATCCCTTTGAGCTGTCCAAGTTCGAATGCTCTAAATAGATAGTTTGTCTTAATAGGATCATCCTTATCCCACCCACCTTCGATATCTTCAGGAAGAGGCTCTGAAAGAACGAGGTTGTATTTGAAGTTATCAAAATCTTTTTCTAACTGGAGATAGTCCTCTTCATAAATGTTTTCTTTCACAGAACGGGCACCGTACCACATCGTCACCTTACGATTTGTATTCTCAGTACGGAAGAGCTGCATGATGTGGCTGCGACCAAATGAAGATCCAGCACCACCGATAAGGAAGACAACTTCTCGTTCATCATCAATCATGTATGACTCGCCATAAGGACCTGATAACGTCACCTCATCTCCTGGCTTAAGGGTGAAGGTATAGGTTGAACAGATCCCCCAGGGAATGCTGTCATCAAGCTTTCCTGCTTTGAATGGAGGAGTAGCAATACGGATGTTAAATACAATTCGATTCTTTTCTGCGGGGTAGGATGCCATCGAATATGCTCTGATCACAGATTCATCGCCTGTCGGAAGAGAAGAGAAATCGACCGTACGATCAAACATATTGAATGTATTCCAGTCGTCCCAGTATTTTTCATCCATGGTTTGTTTCCAGTCGGTTGTGTTCGTCTTAAACGGAGGAACCCAGAATTGAAGATACTCACCAGATCTATAGGAAACATGATCTTCTTCAGGGATTTCAACAATCAACTCCTTGATAAAAGTGGCAACATTTTCGTTACTAATCACCTTACCCTTGATCTTCTTGACGTCGAGAGAGGCTGGGTCGATTTCTAAATGCATGTCACCGTGAACCTTACACTGGCAAGACAACCTAATCCCCTCTTTTAACTGTTTTTTCGAAAATGTTCCTTTGTCAGTTTCAAGGGGTGCGTCCGCTCCCTCAACAATTTTGACGCGACACTGCTTACAAGTCGCTTTACCACCGCAAGGAGATGGAACAGGTATTCCAGCAGCTGTTAAGGCAGAAAGTAAGGTTCCGCCACCCTTAACCACTTTAGTTAGAGAGTCATCATCATTGATCTTGATCGTACACTCTTCCGCAGTAACAAATTTTGCCTTTGTAAAAAGGATCATCGAAGTCAGTATAACCCCGACAGTGACGAAGGCAAGGATCGCGTAAAGACTTAAGACGGGATCAATGCCAAAAAACGTAACGGCTAGTAAACCAGATATATACCCCATAAACACCCTTCCAATCGTTGTAGAATGCAACTAAACATCTCCTGTACCCTTTATATTCGCTCTGGGTTTTTCCCAGCAAGGAAATAGATCGCTCTTCAACTTCTTTGGGTATACCGATCATCTTTAAAAGAGAAAAATGATTACATCAAACTAAATATTAATGTAATAAAAAACAGAAAAATCACGCT
>JBCDHL010000103.1:0-6852 GCA_038750095.1 Chlamydiota bacterium | reverse complement strand
TTCGATGGCAGGAAATTCAACCCATGTATCTGGAATAAGCTCCTGAATGCGTGATTTGTTTTTATGAGAAATGTCTTCGGCATAAGCAGCAAACGTCAACACCGTCATGAAGACAAAAAAATACAGGAACCTCTTCATAATACCTTCTCCAAAATATTGTTCTATTTGGTAAGCAGTTGACCTTATCAAAAATAAATTTTGATGTAAATATTTATCATCTATTTATCCTCGATTTTCACCAAAGACTCTCATTACTGGACAATTTTTCATGTCGAAGGGCAAGACGACTTAAGATTAGACTCAATAAGTTATTTAACAAGATGAACAGGATCGCCTTCGCCGACAGGATAAAATTTTTTATTAAAACCTTGAGAGCAAGTATGTCTCTGCTTCCGAGATTATTATCCTATAGCCGAAGGCGATCCTGTTCATCTTATTAAAAAATTTTTGTCCAGTACAGAGCCAAATACTATACTAAAAAAAAAAAACTATCTCTTGTTTTACTCTATGGCTCTTCACAGAACCTATTCGGTATTATAAAGCTTTGAGATCAAAAAAATTCGATATTGACAATCTATTGCTTAAAATAGACAGAGTTGAGTGGCAATTAAGCTTTTTGGCCTATTATTTTGTCCTTTCTCCTTATATACCGATCGTGATTCAAAATTTGGAATTTTGAATCACGATCGGTATATAAGGAGAATGAACCAAAATCATTTAGGTTTGGGGCTGTTTTTCTTTAACCGTAATTTTCAGAATCTTCTGTTCTTCTACTGGTTTGTCCATCGAGCCTGTATTAACACTCTCTAATTTTTTGACAACGTCTTGACCTTTGATAACTTCACCAAAAATTGTGTGCCTTCCCGTAAGCCATGGAGTCGCAACTGTAGTAATGAAAAACTGACTTCCATTTGTGTTAGGACCTGCATTGGCCATCGCTAGTAGGCCTGGACGGTCGAAAGTTACGTCGACGTTATACTCGTCCTCAAAAGGCTTACCCCAGATTGACTCTCCACCTGCACCAGTGCCCGTTGGGTCGCCCCCCTGGATCATAAAATCTTTAATTATCCGGTGGAATGTGAGGCCATCATAATATTTTTTTTCAGCAAGCTTGAGGAAATTTTCTGTAGCTTTTGGAGCAACATCAGGCATAAGAGCGATTTCAATGTTACCTTGTGTCGTTTCCATGATAATAATTTGTTGATTTGACATGGTTCTATTTTTCTCCTTTCCTTGAAGGGGTGATAAGTCAAAGGTAAACATCATAGTTGCGAGCAGTAGCATCATCAACCATGGTGCTTTGATTTTGTGTGTTAATGATTCCATTGATTTCTTTAGCCTCATAGCTTCAATTGATATGTTTGTTAATAAGCCCTGTCATTTTAAACATACTAACAGGGTCATTACTACCAAAGATTTGAGTAAGTTTTTCATCAGGAACAATCATTCTCTTATCATTAGGATCCTGCAGATTGTTCGCTTTTATGTAGACCCAAATTTCTTTAGTGACCTCTCCCCGCGTCATTTCATTGCCCCCGACCACTGAAGCAAGTTCGTCGCTAAGCTTAACCTTAGGCATCTTTCGAGGTTTTTTCTCTTTCTTTTCTTTGACTTTTGACTTACCCTTCCCTTTGGCAGCTGTTTTCTTTTTCCCTTTTGTCTTCTTTTCGTAAGGGGTCCGTGGGTGGTTAGGATACTTGTCATGTAGGTCATCGAGGTTGTTCACGATCACATCACATTCTGGGTAGGTCGAACAAGAATAAAATGTTTTTCCAAAGCGAGAACGACGGGCCTGTAGACGACCAGAGCAGCCAATTGCAGGACATTGAGGCATTTCGCTTTCCGGAATGTATGCTTCTCCCTTCTTAGGTATATTGACAATACCTCGACATTCAGGATATTTGCTACAACCCAAAAATGCACCAAATCGGCCATGGCGAATTTTCATCTCTGCCTGGCACTCTGGACACTTCTGATCCCAGTCAAAATTTTCTGCATACTCACTTTTGTCGAAGGTCAACTGTTCGATCGGAGCAGAAAATTCGCACTCTGGATAGCGTGTACATCCATAGAAATATTTATTTTTAAACCAGATCTTCTGTAACTTCCCTTCTTTACATTCCGGACAGTCGATATCGGTATCTACACGAGGAACAAAAGCTTCCTTTTCTGCAGTTTCTAATGTTGGTTTGAAATCTTCCCAAAATGTACGTAGTAATTCTTTCCAGTCTTTCTTCTTGTCTGCAATATTCTCTAGAGCATCTTCCATATTCGCCGTGAAGCTAACATCCATGATCTGAGTAAAGTTTGCTTCGAGTAGTGCCGCGATAACGCGACCTAGCTCTGTCGGTTTCAGGCGACCACTCTCTTTAATGGTATAGTCGCGACTTTGAATCTTGTTCATGATTGTCGCGTAAGTAGAAGGCCGTCCAATTCCCGATTTTTCCAACTCTTTCACAAGCGATGCTTCACTAAACCTTGGAGGAGGTCGTGTGAAGGCCTGATCAGAAAGGAGATCAATGAGAGCTAAAACATCCCCTTCGTTAATTTCCGGTAAGATCTTGCTATCATCTCCCGCCTTATCATCGTCAACTTTTTCTTCATAGACAGCTAAGAATCCCTCAAATTTAATGACCGAACCAGTAGCACGTAACAAAATACCCTCCCCATTGATGATATCTGCTGAGACAGTATCATAAACAGCGGGCTTCATCTGAGAAGCAAGAAAACGTCTCCAAACCAATTTGTAAAGGAGAAACTGTTCTTTCGTAAGGTATTTCTCAACAACTTCTGGAGGATGTTGAAGATTTGTCGGTCGAATAGCTTCGTGGGCATCTTGTGCACTTTTTTTGCTGGAGTAATATTTTGGGGTTTCAGGTAAAAAGTCAGGACCATATTTTTCTTGGATGTAATTCCTCGCCTCACTGATAGCTTCAGGTGCTAAACGTGTGGAATCGGTACGCATATAGGTGATCAAACCTTCGGCACCCTCATTGCCCATGTCGATACCCTCATAGAGTTTTTGCGCAATACTCATCGTACGTGCCGAAGAAAATCCATAGTGTCTACTTGCCTCTTGCTGGAGAGTCGATGTAATAAATGGGGGAACAGGATGGCGGCGCTTCTCTTTTTTCACCACTTTGTCAACAGTATATTGTCCCTTTTTCATTTTTTCAATAACTTGATCAGCGGTTTCTTTATTACCAATCAAGAAAACATCTTTTCCTTCAACAGCTTCTTTTTCGACTTTTTTTCCATCAACAGAATAAAGGCTGGCTTTGAAGTTCTTTTCATCTTCTGCATTCTTTAAAAGAGCGCCTAAGTTCCAGTATTCAACTGGGACAAAAATCTCAATCTCTTTTTCCCTGTCAACGACAAGTTTAAGAGCTACAGATTGAACACGTCCCGCAGAAACACCTTCGCCACGCCCACGTTGGATACGCCTGTTGAGGATCGGAGAAATTTTGTAACCAACAATACGATCGAGAAGACGGCGTGCTTGTTGAGCATCAACAAGAGCAAGATTAATTTCACGTGGATTTTCTATAGCCTTAAGAACAGCTTCTTTAGTAATTGAATTAAATGAAACACGCTTAGTTTCAGTTTTTTCAGGTAAAATTTCACGGATGTGCCAGGCGATTGCCTCCCCCTCACGGTCGGGGTCAGGACAGAGATAAACGGTGTCACACTGCTTCGCTAATTTTTTTAATTCGCTGATTACGTTAGCTTTTTCAGGCATGGTAACATATTTAGGAGCAAAGTCATTTTCTAAGTCGATACCGAACTCTTTAACTGGGAGATCGCGAATATGCCCAATAGAAGAGGCAAAAACGAAATTAGAACCCAAAAATTTTTGCAGAGTTTTGATCTTCGCAGGTGACTCGACGATGATCAATTTTTTTTTCATTTAATTTAACTCCTTCTAAACTAGCTTTTTATATATTTTACCTGGATATTCTTTTATTGCACACTTTAATAGTAAACTCATTAACAAAACATTGATTTTCATAACAGGGAGATTTGAAATTTCAACAATTTTTTCAAAAGAAAGCTCTTCTTTAGGTAGTAACGCCAGAAATTGAGACTCCTCATCATCAACAACTATTGCTTGCTTTCGTTTACTCCCACCCAATAGCGGGGCTTCAGGCTTTAATATTTGATGTATATCTCTAGCATTCTCAATTAAATGAGCTTTTTGAGATTTCAGAAGAGATAGGTTCCCTTGAAAACTTGTGCTATCAACCCGCCCGGGCAAGGCAAAAACCGGTCTTCCTTGGTCAATTGCCTTATTCATCGTTAACATAGCTCCACTTCTCTGAGGTGCTTCGATCAATACTGTTCCAAGAGATAAACCACTGACAATTCGATTCCTTTGTGGAAAATTCTGTCTATCAGGAGGTGTCGTCATGGGATACTCACTCACTAAAGCACCATGATCGCAAATATCTAATGCTAAATTAGAGTTCTCCCGGGGGTAAACATTCCCAAGTCCTGAACCGATCACAGCAATTGTATGACCAGATCGAATGGCTCCCTGATGGGCTTTCGTATCGATCCCTCTTGCAAGGCCACTAACAACCGTATATCCGAGGGCTGCTAAATCCTCAGAGATTTGCGCCGCAGACTCAAGCCCGTAAATGCTCGCCATTCGAGTACCAATCACGGCCAAGCTATCAGTTTTCAAGATACTCACATCGCCTTTAACATATAGGATGATTGGTGCGTCAGGAATTTTTGCGAGCCTTTCAGGATAATCTGGACTTGTGAAGGGAACGAGCTTCACACCGCACTTCTCTACCAAGTTAAAATTCTGTAGCCAACGATCACTCTCCAGCCAGCACTTACAGGCTGCCAGCACCTTGTCACCAAATCCGGAAAGTTGACGCCACGCACCAACACCAGCATCGAGCGCTTCTAGGGCTGAGCCGAAGGTTTCGACAAGTAACCTTACTTTCATAGGACCAATAAGGGGAGCCCCGGATAGAATTGTGAGAGCTTCAACTTCTTTCAAGGTTATCAAACGTTCTTTTTTCTTCTAGTGCTTTGGTTATGATTTCAGCCGCCACATTTGGCGCTTTAATGACTTTGCCAATTTTCTCCGGGACAATCAAGTTGATTTTTCCAGAAAGCGATTTTTTATCTCTTTTCATTAAATTGATAAGTACTGTGGTATCAATATCCGGAAGGGTAGTAGGTAGCCCTAATTCTTGGCAAAGAGAATCTTGATTTTTTATAAATGAGCTGTCAACAAATCCTAAATGTTTCGCGACATAAGCTGCGCAGCTCATTCCAATACTCACTGCTTCACCGTGAGTGTATACCTGATATTGAGTGGCTGTTTCAATAGCATGAGCAAATGTGTGGCCATAATTTAAAACTGCTCGTAAGTTTTGCTCTTTCTCGTCTTTACACACGACTTCAACTTTAATACGGCAGGTCTCAATAACAATTTTTTTTATAGTTTCGCGATCTCGGTTGTTAATGCGTTCAATGTGATCACAAAGGTATTCATAAAGCTCCAAGCTACCAAGAACTGCGGATTTGACTACCTCGGCCAAACCAGAGCGAAACTCTTTTGCAGATAGTGAGGCTAGAATTTCCAGGTTCACTAAAATAAGTGTTGGATGATAGATCGACCCAACAAGATTTTTACCCTGTTGCAGATTTATCCCTGTCTTACCACCGATAGCCGCATCAACCATAGCGAGCAAAGAAGTGGGAATATGAACGAGATCGACACCACGCATATATGTGCTCGCAACGAAACCTACGAGATCAGTAGCAACACCTCCACCTAGAGAAATAATCAAGGAGGAACGATCAGCTCCCAACGCGATCAACTGCTCCCATAATATAGATGCCGTTTCAATGGATTTTGAAGATTCTCCAGGGGGGAATGTAATCAACTGCGGCTCATCATGAATATCTCTTGCTGCAGATTTGGCTGCTTCACCATACAGTGTCGCCATTGAGTCATCGGCAATAATAAAACAGGAGGTATACCTTTTTTCTAAGGTCGACAGACCAGAGAACCCTTGTTCTGATAGGTTAATTCGGCAGTTGAATGGATCTAAAGGAATATTCATGATGAATTTTTTTTAGCATCTTTTGCGTTCATTTCCTTTTAATGAAAGCGTAGAACAAATGATCATACTACTTACAATAATTTTTTACAAGCTGGGAGTTTTTGAACCATTATGTTAGTTACCTCATATTGATTAATATTAGGTAACTTACGATCGTTCAACCGCGGGAGCTTTCTCTTTGTCAAAAACCAGTTCTTGAAGTTAATTCGGTGTATACTGAATGAAATTGGAAATTACGCTTGATAGTCAGAGATTTTTACTTCTGACGAAGTGTGGAGATCGCAGGCAACTTAGACAAGTTAACAAGATCGAACACAAAGTCAGAGGCAAAAAGAATGACTATCAAGCTTAATTTCGAACTTTATTCAGTATAAATCTTTCTAGTAATTCTATAGTTGAACTTAAATTATAACGATTATTAGCCTTCGCAATTTGAATGGGAGATTTTCCTTCACCGTTTGTAATAGTAGTACTAGCTCCGTGCTTTTCCACAAGGATTTTAATAGCTGTAGGATTAAATTCATTATTGCATTCCTCTGAGCACATGTAATGTATAAGAGCAAAACCATGAGCATCTAGCATATTTGGGTCTTGCATTTTCGAAACAAGTAAATCAAAATTTTCTTCACAACCTACTTGATAGGCAATGAGAGCAGCAGTCTTGCTCCATTTATTCAACTCATCTAAAGAAACACCAGTTTTTGAGTGCTCAAAAATAGTCTTTAAAATCTCTGGGTTTTTACTTGCAGACGCTGCATGAACTGCC
>JBCDHL010000102.1:0-6882 GCA_038750095.1 Chlamydiota bacterium | reverse complement strand
GGTAGGTAAAGAGTTTCTTTCAAGAGCAACAAAAGATCTTTTTTCTGAAGTCCCTCGACGTCTACATCATAGATTTTAGTCTGATCTTTAATCTCCAATAAAAAAGAGCTAAGCGGATGTATGTCATTGAACTCTTCAGAACGATAACTAAAAATAACCAGCATATTTGTAATATCGTTGCTACAGATCAGTTTACTCATTAAATTAAAGAAGGAGATGTTTGTCCATTGAATGTCATCTAAAAAGATAACTAGCGGATGGTAAGAACAAATGTCTTTTACAAACCGATGAATTGCTAGTTCAAAACGTTTTTTTGTTTGCTCGATCCCCACTCTTGGTAGTTCCTGTTGCTTACCAACGATAGTTTCTAATCGAGGCAGAAAATCGGTTACTACACCCAATACGCTACCAACTTCCTCTGTCACTTTTTTTCTGAATTCTATAAACTCATCTTCCGAAGCATTTGTATAATGACGCACCACCTTATCTAGAGCAACTCTTATGCCTTCATAACTATCTCTGTGTGGAAAAGGGTTAAACTTACCGGTTACAAAAAAACCCTCTTCTTGAGCAACTTTTGGTGTAAGTTCTTGGATTAATGTTGTTTTTCCTATCCCTGAAACTCCACTCACGCAAACTAAAATATTTTGTCTATCCAAAAGCACATCATCAAATGCTTGATGTAAAATATCAATTTCCCTTTTTCTTCCGTACAGTTTAACCGGTAACTCCCACTGTGTTACAACGTCATCTCTTCCCAAGATAACCGGGGGTATATCACCCTTTTCTTGATAAATTTTCCACATTTGTTGAAGATCAGAGAGAAGCCCTTCTGCCGTTTTATAGCGATTTTCAGGTTGTTTTTCTAATAACTTCATGACGAGCTCAGATAGAGATTTGGGGATTTGCTCACTATAATTTGCTGGTTCCCTGGGAATAGTCCTAATTTGTTCAGCGATTAACTTGCTCGGTTTTTTCTCTTTGAATGGAAGAGCTCCTGTCAACATTTCATAAAAAATCACACCAAGGCAGTAAAAATCTGATCTTCGTGTGACTGGACGGTTTAATCTCCCTGTTTGTTCAGGTGATATATAAGCGGGAGAACCAAGAAGTAAGTTTGGAGGATCCGCAGCTGTTATAATACGATTAAGCTCCGTTGCTATAGAGAAGTCCGCTATTTGAAGAGCTTTACTTTCTGTATGAATAAGAATATTTCTTCTATTTAAGTTGCGGTGAATAATGCCCTCTCTATGGACTTCTGATAGGATCTTTACAAGTTCGATTGCGACAGGAAAAAATGTTTCTATGGAAATTTCCGGTTTACGGAAAATATCTGAGAAAAATTTGTAGCCTTCATCAACAAAAACCGTTCCAAACGATTCATCATCCTCGACGTATTCAACGACTTTTGGAAAACAACTCGAGTGTTTATTTAAACGCTCTAATAAGTGAAATTCATGTTGCAACTGAGCACTACACTCAATACGTCCTTTTGTTGCTCCAAGAGATTTGATATAAAATGAGGATGAGTCGTCATATTTCTTTGCAATGTAGAAAATAAACTTTCCACTCACTCCCGCAGTGTCTTGGATAATATAATTTCCAATTTCTCTCATTGTTTCTCCTGAAAAGTGCACTCACCCGTTCTTAAAATAATATGTGGGTAGTGAGTAGCTTAAAATCACCACAACCTTTCCATTTCATTCATCAGGTGAGGAATTTTCGATAAATTTAATACACATTTTGTAATAGTATACCGATCAAGATTTCAAAATTTACGATTTTAACTTTGGCAAACGTAAAACAAAATTCTGAAAAACGATCACTATACAGCCTAGTTCTACAGGAGACCTGTGTATTTTTCACTAAGTAGCTGGACAATGCCCTCTGCTTGCCATGCACTATAAGCCCCTAATGCTTCATTTGCATAAAGCTTAGCCTCTTCTCTATCATTTATTGCTAAATTCAGAGATACAAGGCGTTGAGAAGCAAGCCCTACGTACTCATACAAACCATAATGTTTTCCTCTCTCTATGCTTTTTTTATAGAGTTCTATTGCTTTATTGATTGATCCTTTAAATCTCTTGTATTCAGCTTCCATTAAAAGAGCACAAGGTTCAAAATTATCCGGACAACGTTTAACCCACCGTTTCACCTCACGGAAAAATCCGCGGATGCGAAAACGCGCTTTTATTTTCTCATAAAAAGAGTATGTTGGATAAATCTGTATCTCAAGAAGGAAGTAAAAAAGGTGAGCCGGTAAATTATCGATGGGGTTATTTCGACGTCTGATACTCCTAAATACAAGTTTCAAAGCGTCTCTGTCACCGATACTAGCTTCTCCAAACGAACTATGCATAGAAATCCGGATTTTATTTAGCAGAAGCCTATTGAGCCCTATCTCGTAGTTCATTTTCTCGCATGACTCCTTGATTTCTATTTCGTCAAAGAACTCATCTTGCCAGGTGTTAAGAGGACATTCTCCACAAAAATTTCTATAAGTCTGAAGATATATTTTGTTCACTATATACCCTCTTGGGCTAATATCACGTATTTGATCTTGGGAACTTCTCAGTTGATTTAGGGCATTGGATAAGCCAAGAGAAACATCAAAAATAATCGCATAAAGATGACTATGTGCAACAAGTTCTAGGTTTCCTAACTCCTCACAATCGTTCACCAGTTTTCTGTAAGTTTTAATCAATTTTTTCCATGGTACATGCCAAGACAAAACTAGACATGTAACTGCATAGGCTGCGGTTGTAGTTGGTACTGTATTAGGAACTTCCTCAATAATTTTCATCGATTCCATCGCTAACTTGTAAGCTAAACTACTCCTAGGAAAAAACAATCCGTGAGCATTATTTGCAGCCATTCTAATTGTTTGACTGTGATGCTTGTATGTCATTACACTCCATGTGATTAGTGTATAGACACCGTGAAGCGGCTTTCCTCGATAATAATACTCCTCACCAATGCGCTCCACTAGGGTAAAGGCTAACTCCTGAATTGGATCAGCTTTTTCGGGTAGTTCTTCAATCGGAGTTCTATTTCGCAAAATATAATAATTGTAATAAATAGAGCTCTTTATAAAACGTAAGGGTGTAGGTTTTTTCGTTGCTTTTTCGAAACCTAACAAACTGAGACCTTTGAAAAAGAAAGGAAGACTTTGACCAGGTTTATCCATCGCTCTTGCTAAATCTCCCCTTAGCGTTAGTACTTTTAATTTGTCAATGTTATCTCTTGATAACTCGAAAAGCCTTTCACCTATCTGATCAGATTCATCAAAGTGAAGAGATAAAAACGAACTTTTGATAAAATTAAAATATACATCAAAAGCGTATTCATAGTTTTCTTTCCAAGCGTTACTTGCAAGAAGGTTTTTAGCGATTGAATCGTAATAATAAGCAATTTCATAACCAGCTTGTTCCATAGCAATTTGTGCAGCATCATGATTTAACTTACAGATAAGTCTTTTCTCTTCATCGTCTCTTACTTGTGATAATCCTTTATCGAATTGATCCGTAATGGTTAACTCAAAATAGCGGTTTGGATTATTTTCTAAACCCTTCAGCAAGTTACGGGCCATATGCAGATGTTGTTTTTCAGTTTCGACTGGTGACTTGAGATTCAAACTGCCTATTTGAATTTTATCATGCAAAAAACGATACTCTCTATCTACAAGTTCCTTTTCCGCTCTGTCATGAAACCACTCGTTACGCAATCTGAATTGTGTTATGAGGTTATTTTGCAAAGCATGCTCTAACGCACTTAATATCTGTGGAATGCCCACTTTTGTAGCTCGATGCAGCTCTTTTAATGTGAAGGTATTTCCAAGACAAGCAGCAACATGTAAAAGCTCTCTGCTCTCCTGAGGTAGACTTTCTAGCCGTCTATTAACAAAATTCTCTAAATGATCTATAGAAAGAACTTCCTGCATTTGTTCTTCGTCCCAAACCCACTCACCTTTGTCGAAGGAGTAGTGAAATATTTTTCTTCGATATAGATCTTCTAAAAACATCAGTATGATTAAAGGATTTCCATTTGTTTTATCATGGATTAGGGAGGCTAACTCTAAATTTTTGTTCTCAGGAAGATATAGAGTTTCCTTCAAGAGCAAGAAAACATCTTCTTTTTTTAGCCCTCCAATATTTATATCATAGATTTTGATCTGCTCTTTAATACCTAGTAAAAAAATTGTCAGTGGGTGTGAACCACTGACCTCTTCAGACCGATAACTGAGAATGAGCAGAATATTTTCAATATCACCGCTGCAAATAAGTTTACTCATCAGGTTAAAGAATGAAGTATTCGTCCACTGAATATCATCCAAAAAGATAACTAGTGGGTGGTAGGAACAAATAACTTTTACAAACCTATAAATGGCTAACTCAAAACGATTTTTCGTTTGCTCAATCCCAACTTTCGGTAGCTCCTGCTGTTTACCCACAATGGTTTCTAGACGAGGTAAAAAATCTGTTACAACTCCGAGAACGGAGCCGACTTCCTCGATTACTTTTTCTCTAAATTCTAAAAACTCCTCTTCCGAAGCGTTTGAAAAGTGACGCACAACTTTATCTAAAGCGATTCGTATGCCCTCATAACTATCTCTGTGAGGAAAAGTATTGAATTTACCGGCAACAAAAAAACCTTCCTCTTTAGTTACCTTAGGCGTGAGTTCTTGGATTAATGTTGTCTTACCTATACCAGAAAGCCCACTCACGCAAACTAAGATATTTTTTTTATTCGAAAGCAGGTCCTCATATGCTCGATGTAAAATATCGATTTCTTTTTTTCTTCCGTACAACTTTACGGGCAACTCCCAATGTGTTACAACATCATCCATTCCTAAGTCAACCATCGGTATATCACCTTTTTCTTGATAAAGTTCCCACATCTGTTGAAGATCTGAAAGAATACCTTCTGCGGTTTTATAGCGGTTTTCAGGTTGTTTTTCTAACAACTTCATCACTAGTTGTGATAAAGCTTCGGGAACCTGTTCATTGTAATCTATTGGCTCCTTAGGAACGGTCCAAATCTGTTCAGTAATTAACTTGCTCGGTTTTTTCTCTCTGAAAGGAAGAACACCTGTCAACATTTCATACAAGATCACACCGAGAGAATAGAAGTCTGCTCTTCGAGTAACCGGACGGTTCAACCTACCAGTCTGCTCAGGAGCCATATATGCTAGAGAGCCAAAAAGTAAATTTGGAGGATCAGCAGATATTATGATGCGATTCAGTTCTGAAGCTATAGAAAAGTCAGCTATCTGTAGTTTTTTACTCTCGGGATGCATAAAAATGTTTCTTCTATTTAAATTACGATGAATAATATTTTCACCATGAATTTCTGATAAGATTTTTACCAATTCTATTGCCAAAGGAAAAAACGTTTCTAGAGGAATATCAGGTTTATGGAAAATATCAGAGAAGAACTTATATCCTTCATTTACAAAGACGGTTCCAAATACTTCCTTATCTTCGACATATTCGACAACTCTAGGAAAATGATCTGAGACCTTATTTAATCGCTCTAATAAGTAAAATTCATGCTGTAATTGAGCACTGCTCTCAATACGCCCTTTCGTTGTACCAAGAGATTTGATATAAAATGAGAACGGGTCGCCATGTTTTTTTGCGAGGTAGAAAATAAACTTTCCACTTACTCCCGCAGTGTTCTGGATAATATAATTTCCAATATCTCTCATTTCTGACTCCTAAAACTCTCTACACCGATTTTTAAAATTAATCGGTATCATGACTACTTTATTTTCATCTCCACCTTCCCATTCCATTCGTTGGGTGGAGGATTTTTTATAAATTGACCACAGCTTTCGTAATAGTATGTTTCTACAAGATCTTTAGGGTTTTTATCTATAATTTCCTTAAATATTTTTTTTGCTTCTTGGAAATTTCTTTTGATGTATAAATCGTAAGCATCTTCATAATTAGGTCTTGTTTCAATTAAAAGCTCTCTCAGCTCTTTATCAGGATAAACGTCAAATACTTGCCATACATTTATCAGTTTTTTTCTGCCTATAAGGCTCACTCGACCTAGTCGGCGCAAATGATACTCATCGGTGTTCTTAAGATTTTTTTTGAAAGAGTCACTCATTAAACATCTAGTAGAAAACTCTTTGTTAAAAGAGTCTAATCGCGATGCAACATTAACAGCATCTCCAATCACCGTTCCTTCTACATGCTGAGTTTCTCCAACAATTCCTAGCATCAACGAATCATAGTGCAGTCCCATACCCACTTTGAGTTCCCAATCGTGATAACCTTCCTCTGCTGTAAAGTTCTTGAGAACGGTCTGTATTTCGATACAAGCATTCAAAGCCTCGCTACTTTCTCCTGGGAATAGAGCCATCACACCATCTCCAATAAATTTGTCAATAAATCCATTATTTTCATGAATAATGGGACCGACTCTCGATAAATAATCATTTATAAATTTAAAAGTTTCTTCTGCAGTATGTGTCTCTGAGTACCCTGTAAAATTACGAATATCGATGAATAAGACATTCATCTTCTTTTCAATAGAATCTCCCTGTTCAATGTCAAAAATATGCTTCATTCCCAATTGATTCAAAAAGCGCTTAGGAACAAATCTCTCAAAAGTAGTGTATAACCTTGAATTTTCGATAGAAATAGACATCTGAAGTGCTAGGGCACGTACAATTTGTATTCTCTCTTCAGAAAAGACATTTGTGGAGACATTATTTTCACAGTAAATTATACCGATTACCTCCTGATTCTTAAAAATAGGAACCACAAGCATAGACTTTGTTTTTTCTTCACTAAAATATTCACTAAGACTGAATTCAAACTCTTTATTCACATCCATGATGAGAATTTCTTTTTCCTGCCTCCAAGAATTTTG
>JBCDHL010000101.1:0-6909 GCA_038750095.1 Chlamydiota bacterium | reverse complement strand
TAGAATCATGGAACATCTTCTTTTCAGACGAGCTATGTCAGTTTCCACATCATGATAAAGTGCGTTTTCCAAGTTTAACTCGATCGATTTCAGCTCATCATGAAGATGGTTGGGGAGGTGTTTTTCGATCGCGCTACAGACTGTTTTTACCGTCGCATTTTTCGGGGCTTTCCATTTGTCCTGAGAATAGTTTTGTAGAAACTCGTGCAACTCTTTTGGTGTTTTGACTGTTTGTAGCTCTTTGTATCGGATAGTGATTTTTTTCTCTTGAGTTGATTCCTCGGTTTCTTTTTCTATTTCGGATAGACGGCCAATTTTCTTCTGAAGGGATAGAACCCAAACGAAAGCGAGAAGAACAAGAATCGCAAGCCCGGCAATGACCATGTATAGGAGTGTATTTGTTTCAGTGACAATTACTTGAGTGGGTTCCGGTACTTCCCCCGAAGGATCTGAGGACGGAATGATTTGTGGTGTTGCGGTTGCAGGTTTTATATCGAGATTTCTTGTGGGTAGTTTCGCAATGGCTTTCGTATCGATGCTGACGTCCCACCAAGGTATCTCTATAGAGGGCAATACAATTTTTCCGGATTTTTGTGGAATAATCGTAAACTGCTCTACACGAGAACTGGAAATATTGTCCCCTGTGAGGTTTTCTTCAGTTTCTGGCTTGTCAGAGTAAACTTTGAAATTCTCACTGGATTTGATGTATCCCTCTAGATTGGGCAACTGAGTTGCTCTAAGGCCTACGGCACTTATTCTGATGTTACGCGTTATCGGTTCACCTACTTCTAGTTTTTCATTGTTCTCCCATTGCTCTTCAATCTTCAGCGATGCAGCTGGAAGCCATGGCTGGACACCGGGAATAGGAGGTTGAACGGTTAAAATTGTTTCATCGGTTCTCACTGCAAAGGGTTCCGTTCTACCAAATCTTCCAATCATTTGAAAGGGATTGAATCCCTCATCGAAAAATGAGCGCGGTCGTGAATCCTCTTTTGCCGGTACCTCTCCTTGGATCAGTGTTGGAGGGATGACCATTGTTCCTGGTTTTAATGGTGTGATCAGTAGAGGGTATTCGAGAATGTGCATTTTCACTCCATCCACAATTTTATTGTAAACGGAGGGTTCTTTGACCATTTCGATAATCGCATTTTCGATATGCATTTTATCCATCTGTACATTTGCAAATGGGACTCTAGATTCAAATTTAACATTGTAGGAAATGGGCTCATCCTTGTAGGGGTTAGTTTTACTTGCATGGGTTGTGATAATGAAACCATCTTCAGGTTGTTTTGGTTTTTTTTGTGAGGCATTAGATGTTATGACCTCTATTACAATGGGCTTGGTCCACAAAATGCCTTCATCTGTGTTTATGCCAATCGAGGGAATGGTAAAAACTCCTTCTTTGGAAGGGATTAAAGTGTACTTCCAAGTCATTGAAGAGGAGAGTTTTCCATTTGTTACTATGGTGCTTGAAGATTGCTGCTGTGATTGGATAGTGAATTGATTTTTCAGCTCCGAGATATTAGGAGAGCTTTTTGCGTTTGTATCTTGAAGTGTTAGCGTAAGTGGAAAACCCTTGCCAAGGGAGACCTTTTTTCCGCGCACACTAGCGGTAAATTCTCCAGCTGAAAGTAGTGATGATAAAAGAAGAAGGATTAGAACAATTTTTTTTACCATGGGTCTACGGCCTCTTTTGTACCTTTTCGAGTTGATTCAATATAGAATTTGTTTCGTAAAAATTCGGTGGGTTCTTGATGCATTCTGTTTAACCACTGATCAGCATCACGATCTTCTTGTGACTGCTCGTTTTGGCTTTGCTCCATTTCAGAGGCAGACTCATGAAGATTTTTTTCTTGGAGGCTGGATTCTTTCTCTTGTTCTTGACTTTCACCTTTTTGTTGTTCTAGATCTTGACCTTGCTCCGGGTTTTGATCAGTTTCTTCTTCTCCAGACTGTTTTTCTTTTTCCTGGTCTTGTTCTCCGATTCCCTCTTGATCTTCTCCCTGCTCAGAATCCTTCGCATTATCTCCCGTATTTTTTTGTTCTTTTGAGTCTTGCTCTCCTGGGTCTTGCTGGTCATTAGATGGTTCATTCTGTTGAGAACTCTCTTTGTCATCTTGTTGATCGCTATCTTTTCCCTTTTCACTTCTGTCATCAGACTCATTCTGGTCTGTATCTCCAGAGTCCTCATTTTCTTGGTTTTTCTCTTCTTCTTGTTCGAGCATTTTCTTGACGATTTCAAGATTGTCAATGGCCTTTTGATGGTCGGGCCATTTTTTTAGTACTGCTTCGTATTGCTTAATAGCTTCTTCAAGCTTGTCCTGAAAAACAAGGGCATTTCCGATGTTGTATGATGCATTCTTTTCGACTTCAGGACGTGTTGAATCACGAAAGTGTGACTCAGCTTCAGCGTAGTTACCTGCACGGTATTGAGCAACGCCTTTACGATAAGGGTCTTCAAAGTGGTTTTGGGCTTTATCGTAATCTTCTTCCTCGAGAGCTTGTGCACCTAATTGCTGAGAATTCATAAAATAGTGACCGATATCTGCTGCGTCTAATCCACACGTTGGTGTGAATATGATGAAGAGTAGGGGAATGATGTGTCCACGTCTTATCCAAAACAAGATAAGTGGCAAGACAGGTAAAATAAACCAATAAAACTGTTCGTCCCATAATCGGATTTTTCTTTTCAGCTCTTGGATGTTGGCTGCCCGTGACTTTAAGTCGTTCAATAAAAGTGCCTCATCATCTCTTGCCAAATTAGCCTCCAGGTAACGACCACCACCTACTTGACTTAGCTGTTGTAATTTCTCTTTTTCGAGTTTTGAGAGGATGGTGCTTCCTCCCTTTTTAACAAAGTTACCTTTTTGGTCACGAACCGGTGCTCCTGCTGCCGTGCCTACTCCCATTGAATAGATTTTTATGTTTTTATCAGACATAGACTGAGCTTTTCTCAACGCACTGGAGTCTTCAAAACCACCGTCACTTACAACAAGAATAGCTTGATTCTCTCCAGGGGACGAAGCGAACATTGTTTCTGCCATCTCCAAAGCTGGGCCCAACCGACTTCCTTGAACATGAACGAGATTTGTGTCTAAAGATGGTAAAAGGTGTTTGATTGTTTTTGTGTCTTGCGTGAGAGGAGTGATCATATGTGGGTCGGCAGCAAAAGCAATCAGTCCAATCTGTACCCCTTGTGATTGATTAAGGAGGTCTTCTATTTTTTGCCTTGCGCGGACTAGTCTGGAAGACTTGACATCATCAGCATCCATAGATTGTGATAAGTCGAGGAGTATAATAAGGTTTTGGTCTGAACTATAGGTTTCAATTTCTCGGTAGCTCCATCTTGGACCAGCTAGGGCGATTATCAATAGAGCCCAGGCAAACGACCAAAAGACAAGTGTCTTCCAGACAGAAGGGTTTTTTCCTGATTTACTGACTAACAGATACTTAATCAGGTGTTTATCAATAAACTCTTCAAGTTTTTGTTGAGGACGAATTGTTCTATAGAAAAAAGCGTAGAATAACCACACAAGAGGAATTAGGGTAAGGCCCCACAATACCCATTGGTGCGCATAGCTTAAATTGTTAGAGTCCATACATAACGCTCCTGTAGATCGGTCTGAGGGTGATGAGGAGCAAAAGAAGTAAGGCAATCCCTAGCGGGTACTGATAGAGGGGTTCTTTGATCATGAGGTCTTCTGTTTCTGCTTCAGTTTTTTCTAGCTCGTTGATTTTTTCATAGATTTTCTCTAGTTGGTCCTAATCAGCGGCATGGAAATATTGGCCTCCAGTCGCCTCAGCAATTGCTTTGAGAAGTTTTTCATCAAGCGGCATTTGTACTATCTGATATCCACCAAATTGTGTTGGATAAGGTGCTGCATTGGGGTTACCGACACCAATTGTATAGATTCGAATGCCGTATTGTTTTGCCAGTTTCGTTGCTTCGTAAGGAGGGATGCTACTTGAATTGTCTTCTCCATCAGTTAGTAAGATCAAGACGCGAGAGCCTTCTGGTCTTTCTCTAAGGTTACGAACGGCAAGACCGATCGCATCGCCGATGGCAGTACCCTGGCCTGCCATTCCTGGAAGGGTGTCATTGAGGAGTTTACCTACTGAAGTGACATCAAGGGTAAATGGAACGTGTAAAAAAGCATGGCCACCGAAGATAATCAGACCAACTCTGTCTCCTTGCCTTCCCTTCAGGAATTTGTTCACGACATCTTTTGTGACATCTAGCCGATCGAGGACTGAAGACTTCGTTGACATGTCCACGGCTTTCATAGAGAGGGAAATGTCTACAGCGAGCATTAAATCATGCCCCTCGTTTTTTACATTCGTATACTGATCCACAAGTTCGGGTTGCATGAGGGTGGTAATGAGGCAGATCCATAATAGGGATAAGAGAAATAGAGTTGAGAATTTACTTTTTTTTGTAATGGCTTGTGCTGTTGGGAAGGCCTTTTTTAATCTTACCAGTTGCGGAAAAAGAAGGCGTGGTGGTGCCTCTGTTGTCCTCTCTTTTTTTGAGGGAAAAAGAAAGCGTACGATCATCGGCAAAGGAAGAAGCAGTGCAAACCATGGCCAATAAAATTGAAACATTTACTTCACCCACCCTTTAACAGCTTTAAGAACTTCACGAACTTTGTTTTTTGGAGGAGCGCGGTCTACAGGGGCGTATGGGATATCGATTAAAAATTTACCTTTTGACTTCCAATCAAAATTTTGTGGGTCATGTTTAGTCAACCAGACAAGCCACTCATCACCGACAAGGCTAGCGCATTCCTTTCGAGAGTATAGCGTCAAAGCAATACGGCGCATATACTCCGATAGGGATTCTGCTGTCTCTCTTGAGTTTTCTTCGGTAAGGTTTTTGTCTAACTTGTTGAGCTGCTTCAATGCATCACTTTTCCAGCTACGAAGATAGGCTAGTCTACGAAAATAGTAAAAAATGGCAATGACTACTATTATTGATAGGATTGCGAAAACGATCCACCAGCCAATAGCGAGAGGCCACCAGTTAACTGGATCGATCCCTTCGATATCATGAAGTTCTTCAAGTAAGGGGTTCATCGTTGTCGCCTCCTTTTCGAAAGTGCTCTCATTCCCAAAAGAAGCTCTCTGTGAATATCCATTTCTGTTGTTAATTCAATCATTGAGACCTTAGCGCGAACGATGATTTCGTTCAGTTGCCTTCGATTCTCTTTCCACTGTTCTTTATAAGTCTTTCTTCCTTTGAGGCTTTCAGTATTCACGGCGATTTTCTCTGATGTTGCACTCTGAAATTCAAGACTACCGACGGGAACAATATTCGCATCAGCAGGGTCGTTGATGGAGATACAGACAACATCGCAGAATTTATTGAGACGTGCAAAAATTTCTGCTAATCCTGGTGATATTTCAAGAAAATCACTGATCACATAAACGAGCGTCCCCGGTCTAGCAGCAAGGTGAATATGCCGTAGGACATCCTCTAAAATTACCTGATGATGTTCCTTTGGGGGAGCTACTAACAATTTCATCATTGCCCAGAGGGATTGTCGGGTACGCTTTGGATCAAAAAACTGAAGTCCATCAGGGACATCACCAAATAGACATGCTCCAACGCGGTCTTTTTCGTCGAGAGATCTCCATCCGATGAACGCTCCTACTCGAGCGGCTTGCACCGACTTAAAGGTATTTCTCGTTCCAAAACGCATGTCTGCATTCATATCAACGCAGATGATGACTTCACGTTCTCGCTCTTCACGAAAAAGCTTCATATGTGGAGAACCTGTTCTTGCGGTCACTCTCCAATCGATATTGCGCACATCATCACCAGGTACATATTCACGAACGGAATCGAATTCCAAACCTTGACCACGAAATGGAGAGTGATGATCTCCTGGAACAGTTGATTTGATAGAGTGTTCAGCGGTTAGCTTGAGGTGAGCTTTGCGGTCTTTTAATGCAATGAGCTCCTTTAAATCTGGGTACAGCTCAAGGGATACCTCATTCTGTTCTTCTGAATTAACTGGTAGTGAGAAGTAACGAAAAAATCCTGATAGCATACCTTACTCATGGGATAGCGACGACTTCGAGAATTTTTTTGATGATAGTATTTCTAGAAATACCATCAGCTTCTGACTCAAAAGTTGGAATCAGGCGGTGTCTAAATATGTGAGGAGCGACCGCTTGTATATGTGTAGGTGAGACAAAATCATCTCCACGTAACCACGCTAGAGCTTTCGAACAGCGGATAAGGGCTAGAGAAGCTCGAGGAGATACACCATGAGCAATCCATTTTTGTAAGTTATTATCATATTTTTCAGGATACCTCGTTGCGTTAGAAAGAGAGACAGCATAGTTCTTTAAAGCGTCACTCATATACATTTCACTGACGGACCTTCTCGCCTGAAGAACTTCTTCTTTTGTTGTCACTGATGGAGGCTCACCAGATAGGCTCTTTTGTGTTGACTCGTCGAGATTAACGATGAGTAATTCATCTTCGTGACTCGGGTACCCTACTTGGATATGCATCATAAACCTGTCGAGCTGAGCCTCAGGAAGGTTGTAGGTTCCTTCTTGCTCGATGGGGTTTTGGGTGGCGATGACCATATACAGTTCAGGTAGTGGGTAGCTTTCATGTCCGATAGTTACCTGTTTCTCTTCCATTGCCTCGAGGAGAGCAGATTGGACTTTTGCTGGAGCTCTGTTGATCTCGTCAGCTAGTAAAATATTATTAAAAAGTGGACCCTTTCTAAATATAAAATCACTTTTCTCGTGGACATAAATTTCTGTTCCTATCAGATCGGAAGGAAGTAGGTCAGGAGTAAATTGGATGCGGTGAAAGTCGGCTTCGACTCCTTCAGCGAGAGATTTTGCTGAGCGTGTTTTAGCAATTCCCGGCATTCCCTCTAAGATGACGTG
>JBCDHL010000100.1:0-6930 GCA_038750095.1 Chlamydiota bacterium | reverse complement strand
GAAAGCTCGATGGAAATATTGATCTATGGGATTGCCGCTTCTTTTCTGCTCTTTTATGGGCTAATCTCCAAAAAAATAGAGGCAACACATCTAACAGGCCCTATCATATTTGTCACATTTGGATACTTACTTAGCTCAGATGTATCTGGAGTCATCAGCAACAAAGACCACTCGATATTGAATATCATCGCCAACTTTACTCTGATATTAATCTTATTTTCTGATGCTTCGCGCATCAACCTCTCTTTGTTTAAAAACGAACACGACCTTCCAAGACGTTTACTTGGAATTGGGCTTCCCATAACAATCATTTTCGGTACGATTACTGGGGTGATAATTTTCTATGACCTTCCCTTTTGGCAGGTAGCAATCATTGCAACGATTTTGGCTCCAACTGATGCAGCACTGGCTCAAGCTGTCATTAATTGCAAACGTGTACCCGGAAGAATACGCCAAGCATTAAACGTAGAAAGTGGGTTAAATGACGGAATATGCTTTCCCATCCTACTGATGTTCACTTCATTAGCTGGAGCTGCTTCTGAAAATGAGTCGATAAACTGGGTGGAGCTCATCGGGTTTCAACTATTGCTAGGCCCTCTTGTTGGTTTTGTGATTGGCAACTTTGGTGGTAAACTCCTTGTTTGGGCTGTAAACAAGGGATGGATGTCTGCTGATTTTCAAAGACTAGCGATTATTTCGCTATCATTCATGGCATTTTGCTTCGCAACCCTCGTGGGTGGAAATGGTTTTATTTCAGCATTTACGGCGGGGCTATTCTTTGGAAATACAGCCCGTACAGTTTCTGAGCCTATCTACGAATTTGGTGAAGCAGAAAGTGGTCTACTCATCCTTCTCACCTTTATGTTATTCGGAGCAATGTTAGTACCTAAAGCGATTCATATAGATAGAATCCAATGGGATATTGTTGTTTATGCTTTACTTAGTTTAACACTCGTAAGGATGATTCCTGTTGCGATCAGTCTAATCGGTAAAGGCCTGTCAAGAGCAACAATTCTCTATATCGGCTGGTTTGGCCCTCGCGGAGCTGCTTCTATACTTTACTTACTACTCGTAGTTGACAAATTTCACTTAAGTGGAGAGCATGTGATTTTTGAGGTAACAACAGTCACAGTGCTTTTCAGTGTTTTCCTCCACGGTTTAACTGCTAAGTGGGGTGCCAATACCTACGCAGATGCATTGGCAGCCTCTCCAGCCAAGGAACCTATTGCTGAATCGAGGAAGACCGACGAACTACCGACTCGAGTTGCCAGTTGATTCATTCTTGTGGGGGCTAAATGATTTTCTCGATATCGCGACTTTTCGGTGCGATCTTTTTGATACTAGCCGTGAGTAGTTGTGGTATGTTAGGCCCCAAATTTAAAAAACCATGTCCAAATATATCCTGTGTCTGGGATATCGGGGATAGCGAAAAGTTAAACCAAGATCCAGGTAGAGATTGTCAATGGTGGAAGATACTTGATGACCCATTGCTTAATGATCTTGTTGCCATAGGGTATAATCAAAACCTCACATTGCAAACTGCGGGAATACGTGTAATGGAAGCGCGAGCAATTCTGGGGATCGCCGTCGGTGAGCTATATCCCCAAGAGCAGCTTCTCGGTGCAGACTTCACGACTTTCAGAGCTTCACCACCAACACCGGACAGGTACTTCAATGAATTATCGGTTGGATTTGACGCTGTTTGGGAGTTAGATTTGTGGGGAAAATATCGTCGTGGTGTACAAGCTGCAGGATCTAATTTAGTCGCAAGTATTGCTAGTTATGATGATGTAATGGTTGCAATTATCGCGGAAGTATCAAGAACTTATGTTCTCATCCGTTCTTTTGAAGAAAGAATTTTATTGGCTACAAAAAATGCTTCTATTCAAGCGCGTGTAGTAGAACTCACCAGAATTCTTTTTGAGGGAGGCACGGAAAGCGAACTAGACACCCTCCAGGCGGCCTCAGTACTCCATAACACAGAAGCGTTGATTCCTAGATTAGAAACATCACTAAATCAAGCGATAAACGCACTAAGCGTACTGCTAAATATCCCTTCTCTTACATTGAGAGAAATCCTTGATCGGCCTGGAACCATTCCAACAGCTCCCCCCGAAATAGCCATTGGATTACCAGCAGAGTTATTACGCAGAAGACCTGATATCCGACAAGCCGAATACCAAGCACTGGCACAGTGTGCTTTGATTGGAATCGCAGAATCAGAACTTTATCCGAGCTTTTCACTAATAGGGAGTATTGGTTGGACAGGAACAGACGCTGGAACAGCAACCATTGGTAATCTATTTAACTCCAACAACTATCGATATGATTTTGGCCCTTCAATAAGATGGAACCTTTTCAACTATGGTCGCCTCAAAAACCAGGTTCGTGTTGAAGATGCTCGTTATGAAGAACTCCTCACAGATTATCAAAATACAGTTATTAATGCTGTTGGTGAAGTACAAGATGCTGCCATCGCCTATGTAAAATCACACGAAGAGACAGAGTCACTACGTAAAAGTGTAGAGGCTGCAGAGCGATCACTTGAAATATCCATAGAACAATATATTGAGGGCTTAGCCACCTACCAACGGGTGCTGGATACGACCCGAACTCTAACAAATCAGCAAGATCAATATGTACAAGCTGCAACAGATATTATCACGAACTTAATAGCGGTGTACAAAGCCCTTGGGGGAGGTTGGGAGACTCGCTGTACGAGAGAGTTTATACCAAGGCCTGTAAAGTACCGGATGAAATGTAGAACAGATTGGGGACATTTACTAGACTGTCATGACGAAGTAAAAGCAGGCTGTCATTCTATCACCTCCCCTATTAGAGCACCTGATTGGTGAAAAGGACGTAATGGAGACATCAAATATTCCCATAGAGATATCATTTGGTGGAATTTATTTTCCCCCAATTTTACTAGCCATATGCTTGAGTGTTATCGCAACATGCTTCCTTGCTTTTATCTTTAAAAAAAGCGGATTATTACAGTACGTCTGGCATCCCCCACTGTTTTTTATTGCCATTGTTGTGATATGTACTTGGATAATTAGTATATTCTGGATTCCAATCTAAAGGTGGAGGTTACTCATTGTCATCGAATTTTAAAAAATTTGCTGGTTTCGCAATCACTTTTGTAGCGGTTATTACTGCTTTACTCTCTATCCTTTTTATGTATGAGAACTACTTCGCAAATCCATGGACGAGAGACGGTCAAGTTCGAGCTCAAATTATTCAGGTCACTCCTCGGGTTAGTGGCCCTGTTGTAGAGCTTCCTATAGTCGACAATCAATTTGTCCGTCAGGGAGAGCTACTTTTAAGGATTGATCCAAGAACCTACAAAGCAAAAGTGATGGAAGCACAAGCATCCTTGAGTCAATCGAAAGCTGCAGCAGATGAGTCCTATGCAGAGAATGAAAGGATTCAAGGCATCTATAAACGCGATAAAGCGGCCGTCTCAAAAAGGAAAGTCACAGCGACTGAAAATGCAATGCGTGCCGCATTCGCAGCTGTAGAAGCTGCAGAAGCCGATCTTGTCTCAGCAAAACTGGATCTACAATTTACAGAACTCAGAGCCCCATTGGATGGCTATATCACCAATTTAAACATCCAAATTGGCAGCCAAGCTATCGCAGACCATCCAACCCTTGCACTCGTTGATATTAGCAATTTTTGGATCAATGGTTTTTTTAAAGAGACGCAAATTCGATTTATAAGACCAGGAGATTCTGCTGTGATACGTTTGATGTCTCATCCAGACAGCCCAATTGAAGGCATTGTCGATAGCTTAGGTTGGGGAATCGCACAGCAAGATGGCAGCACAGGAGTGGATCTACTGCCAGCAATAAACCCAAGCTTTGACTGGATTCGGCTCGCACAAAGGGTGCCTGTCAGGATACAGCTCACACATGTTCCAGATGATATCAAGTTACGTGTTGGAACAACTGCATCAGTGTTCATTAATAAAAGCCGAGAACCTTTGCGCCCCTAATCATGATGGTCGATCAACATTCATTACAAAATGCGTTCAAACTTGCTTTAAGTATCGCCCTTTCCTATTGGTTCTCGTTATTAATGGACTGGGACTTACCGAAATATAGTGCACTTGCCGTACTGTTGATCAGCCTTGACACCACAGCCGCTTCATTAAAAAAAGGTCTCATGCGAATCATCGGTACAATAGTAGGTGTATTTTTTGGTTTCTTTTTTCTTGCCTATTTCTCACAAGATCGTATGGAAACAATGATCATCCAAGCAACCTTTCTTTTCATGGTTTCATACGGTATGCAAGCTAGCAAATATCCCTATGCATGGTTTGTTGCAGGATTTACACCTTTTTTAGTTTGGTCCAACTCTTATATGCATGTGAATGATGCTTTCTACTTTGGTTTGTATAGATTTATCGAAACAAGCACAGGTATCGCTATTTATACGATTGTTAGCGCTTTGCCATGGCCAAATGATCACTCAACCCTTTCCAAAAGCATCAATAAAAACTCCATTAACAAAGAACTTATCTGTTTCAAAATTAATCAAGAATACCTTGTGAACTCGCTCATCACTTCTCTTACATACTTGGTTGGATTTATCTTCTGGATCTACTCTGATCCACCAGGTGGTGCAGCGGTCGTTTCCCTGACAGTCATTTATTCTCTAATGATTTTGCTAAATTCATTGGAACCGGGAAAACTACTTATTTGGTTAACAATGAGTATGTGGTTAGTTGCTGCACCCTTTTACTTCATACTGATGCCAAAAATGGACACAGGATTTGAGTTAATAACCGCTCTATTTACTTGCTCAATGTTTTTTGGATATCTAGGATCTATATCACCTGTTCTAAAACTTGCTCCTTTAATTATGCTTATTATGAGCACAGGAATCAGTAACCAACAAAGCTACTCATTTATCAGTTTCATCAACACCTCAATGGCAACCATTCTTTCTATATCAATCGTTCTAATAATCAAACTGATTATTCCCTCACCAGATAAGCCAAAACTCATCGAACGATGATATAAACTTCTTAAGGTTGCTTGCCAGGTGGATTTTTTTGAATTGAATTATTAGCTAGGTTACGAATAGCCATAAACCTTCCTCCACAATTTGCACCCGTTGCAGCTCCTAACATTGTTCCGTAAACAATCCATTTCCAACTGTAAGCTGTAAACATAAGACCACTTAGTAATGAGGTTTTAGTGAAAATAGTTACTTCCTCTTCCTTCCCACCCAAAGCTGCTCCAAACACCTTAAGAGCTACTCCAGTTGCAAAAGTTCCCGATGTGGTAACTCCAAAACCTACAAGAGCTCCTTTTTTAGCTCCGATTTGCATTCCGGAGATTACTTCTTTTCCTAATGGAGAATCTATTATATTCCGAATTTCTCTCCTAATCATAATTGAACCTTATGTTATAAAATAATGGTATTTATTTATGAATATAGCAATCATAATTCAAAATTTTGAATTATGATCGGTATATTAAAGAGGAAAAACTAACATAGACACTATTAACATTCAATCTCTACAACTCGACTTTGTATATTTTTTCGACGAAGCTAACCTGGGAGGCAAAACCCAGATAGGAGGCTTTTTCAAAACCAAAACTCCAAATTATGAAACACGATCGGTATAAGATAAGTTCAATCTCGGTGCTTTAAATTAGTTTCTTTGTTTTTTTTTGAAACCGAAGGAGTATATTCACCTAATAATGCTTAGCATAGTCTTTTTTAATCCTAGATGGTCATCGTGAATTAATTCACCCATCTGGAGTAATCTGAAAAGCTGTAATCTGGCTAAAAGTAATGGAGAAGTACTTTGTGAAGCTTCTTGAGACTGAATGTCTAGGTGAATTTGATCCCAAGAAAAATGGTACGCTTCTAAGTGAGATGCATAGAGGTTATTAAATGTTGGGCAATGATCAACAAACTCAATAGCCTCGGAGTTTAAGTCGCTCATAGAGATATCACGACCATGTTTGATATAAACAATCTTCTCAATTTTTATTTGCTGTTCTTGCTGGATATCACACGAAAAATTTTGCTGAATTCCTTTATTACTCTGCTGTTGCTCGACACCCATGTCCACTTGTTGATCAAGAGAATTTGGGTGGAGAGTCACAATACTCAATTGGTCATTCGTTTCAGAGTTTTTCGATAAAATCACGGAACTGGTCTCATCCACGATCGAACAATCTGAGATGGTAAAGCAGTTTGACCCACTTTGGCTACTTGAGTAACCTGCGTTGGAGCAAATTTCAATACGACCCGACCAATCAATTGATTTAATTGACCAACTTATACACCCAAAATTCTTTTTTGATTTATGAATAAACCGTCTCTCAATTAGAACAGAGTGGCGATTTTGCGGATCTACAAAGTCAATTTCTCTATAAAGTACACCGTTTCTTAAGTTGAGCTCTTGTTGATAAGAACCAATTTTTACGTCATTAAGGTTAAACCAATTTCCATCATCGATTCTAAAGTTTATGCTCTCCCAATCAGGAATTTGTGTTAGTGAATGGTTAAGGTCTGTCGAAATGCTCAAAGCCTGTAGAGGCGAATTCTTCCGAATTAGGTAGGACGCTGGAGATGAAGCCCCACTCAATTGACTCTTCCAACAAACGCCTTTCGACAAAAAATATCCATTACCTAAGATACATAAACTGTCCCTTAGAGGCTCATCTGCAGGAGCGTGATCAAAAAAGATCAAAGACCAATTGGATAAATTAGAATCATTCACGTTTTATCTCCAGTGTAATGAAATAGTGTCTGCTTCTCAAAATATCAGCTAGCTTATGAAGTGTCAATTTGGAAACTTGAGTGGCAGAATTGCTTTACATTCATTTTAATATAAGGAACTTAAAATAATTTAAAGCATAAGAAACAGAGAGTGTGCAAGATAAGAAGATCCATAAAAGAGTT
>JBCDHL010000099.1:0-6932 GCA_038750095.1 Chlamydiota bacterium | reverse complement strand
TCAAATTCTTATAACCCCTCCTAATTCGGGTAAAGAAAATTCTTCTAGAATAAAGAACTTGATGTTCTCTTCTATATTCTCCTTGACTGTGTGTTCTTTTGCCGGTTCTTTTTGTATTTTCTCTTTCTCAGAATTTACTTTCTTTTTCTCAGAATTTACCAAAGAAGTAGAATTGGGAGGCATCTCTTCTTCTTCAGTTTTCTTTTTGGTGAATTGTTCAAAAATAGGGTCGAGATTTTTCTTAAGTAACTTCTCTATACGTTTAGAAAGGTAAGATCTTTGCTCTTCTTTAGCGATTTCACAACCTCTTTTATGTAGAGAAGCTCTTTTATCATGAAATTGCAATACATCAATTCTTAACTCTAATAATTCTCTCTCTTTATTTTTAACCAAGTAAAGCTCTGCTAAAGAACGGCATAAAGCTACGTACTTATCAACAACTAGGTCATTTGCTGTTTTATAATTATCGAGGACCTCCATGACCCACCCTTCAGATTCGTTGTTCAAGTCATGAGTAGAAATTATTTGATCACATGTAGCAATCCTCTCCTTATATAGAGTTATTTTCTCATCATAGGACAAATTTGCCTCTGGGGTTTTTAAAGCAGAAACAGCTGCTTTTACTCTACAATAAGATCGTACACTTTTTGCTTTTGCTATAAGGCGTGAAATTTCCAATCCTACTATTGAGTCTATCTCTTTTTCTGGGTGGTTTTGCAGCTTCTCTAACTCAGAAACATAGTGATCCCACTCATTTAGAAGATTTTGCATACTCGTGTAGGAATCTTTTTTAAGCAATGCTGAAAAATATGAACAAGCATTTTTGTAATTTTTTACTTGGCTTTCAGCTTCTTCTATTTCATAACGATGAACACCTAAATCCTTTTGTAAATCTGTGAACGCACTAACTATTTTTTGGAAAATACGGTCATCACCACCCTTATCCGAATGGTGAGTTTTTGCCAACTTATGATATGCTTTACGTACTTTAGCAAAATTTCTTTCACCAGGATGAAGACCTAGAACCTCCCTCGGATCTTTAGCATCAAAGTTAGGCTCTCGAAGTTCTCCATCTATTTGAGTTGGTTTGAGCTCGACGAAAGTGTAGTCTTTGTAATTAGTTTTCTCTTCCAAGTCCCTTCTTTTTTGTTCTAACCAACTCGACTGACTTTTTTGCCACTTTTCTATTTTGACTAGAAGGTTTGCTTCAATTTCTGTTTTTTGTTGTTTTCTTCTATGACTTTTTAGTGAGTTCATTATCCTTTCGAAAGACAGGTCTTGTCTATCACTGGACTCATGTTTTTTATGAATTCCAAAAAGACTATCTAAATGAAGGAAGGGTGATGAATTCTCATGATGAAAATGGTCTTTTACTGAAAAATCATATGGGTATCTTGTTGACCCATTTTCTTTCAAAAGAGGTTTGACAACTTCTTTATATTTCTCAGCTTCAATCCAGTGCTCATCACAATACAAAGATGAGAGTTTATAGGGGGTATTTTCGAGTGGACGTTTCATCCATATCGTTTTACTTTCAACTTTAACGATTGTTTCGACAAAGAGTGTAGTTGCTTCAACACCACTGGGGACATAAGACCAGTCATAGACCTTATTATTAAAACGAACAGGATTATTAAAACGAACAGGCAGGGTGCGTACAAATTTTTTACCCACATCATCTTTTGTTAACCTTTTACCGATACCGCAAATAGCATAGCGACCTTTTATAATGTCACATTTACCTAACACTGTAGGTTTTGTAACTTTAGGGGGGTAGGCAGCTGAATTAAATTTAAAACGAAATTTTTCTTTAAAACATGGCCTACTATTGGTGATTCCCAAAAAAATCGGACTAGTTTTCAAGGAATGAAAATCAAAATCCCTTGAATCGTTTAAGAAAATTCTATCGTTACATGGATTTAGAGCCATAGGCTTGAAACCAATAACAAGAGGATGTTTATAAAACTGTCCGATTGCCAAAAGATACAATTTATCAGCTGTTGCATGAAAGTCGTCCGAAAAATGAAGCGCTGTTTTTTTTACTTCTACTTTTCCCTCATTTTTTTCTTCGTAAGTTAATGATTTTTTGATCCCGTTATAAGGGTTGAATATGGAACTGTAATAAGGTTGCATAATAATAGCTCTCTTGTTTCTTTGGGAAAGAATAGAGAGAATTATTACACACTTTTTTTTGATTATCAATGTAAAATGAGTGATTGCTTGAATTTCATGATACCTCCAAAGAAGCATCGTTTTTAAATCAAATCTCAGAAAGTTATAGAATTTAATTTCTTTTAAAATCTAACCGGAAAAAGCACGTGAAAAGGCAGAGGCAAGGGATGGCGGTTTCGAAAGAGGTTCTGTTAAAATTAGAAAGTGCTACGATGTCTCTGATATCTGTAAGGGAATTGTTCGAGTGTGTGTAATAATGAGGTTTTGGTCTTATCGAGGTTAGTATGTTGTTGGTACCATGATATCGCACACTCAGCCTCACCTTTCTTTACTTTCTCTATAAGATTTTTTTCAAGAATGTCAGGACTTGCGAAGGTGATTGATGCATAACGAGCGTCTTCCCATAATGGCAAACTGCAGCAGGAAATTTTCGCATTAGGCAAAATTTGCATAGTAACATCTGTATCGATGTCTATATCTGCTAAAGCTGCGACTTGAGAGACAAACGATGTGCACTGCCTACCAGTCAAGGAGTAGTTTCGATAAAGATATCTGTTTGGATGAATATAAGATAGGATTGCATGATACTGCTCTTGAGTGATGTTGAATTTAGCCGCATATGAGGGAGTGTGCCCTCCAGCTCCTTTTTGGAAAACTCCGTCATCTAAAGATTCCCAAAGGTATCGAATGGGATTTCTGTCACTCTCTGATACCAATTGCATGATTCCGTCAACGTAACGTGGTCTGATAACACCATATTCACCAGTATGCCCCCCTTCAATAACAGAATCTTTTCCTTTAAGGTAAATCCATGCATGACCGACGTTTGCTTCTTTTGATCCGTTTGCCGGGTGTTTGGTAAAAGTTTGGAGAAAGCGCTGTGAATTGGAATAATCCAGATGCCTCGCATCCACAAGGATAATCAGGAAATAATCAGTTTCATTCATCTGTTGGGATTGACAAGTGTGATTGTGAATGTGTGCGTATTGCTTACAATATGATTGGGTAGTAGGTTTAGTCGAACACGAGACTAAAAAGATGGAGCTGGCAAACAAAGTGATGAGTTTGTTGATCATGTCGTTTCATTACGCTCTCTGAACGATAATATTCACTCGAATATGACAATGGCTGCTTCTTGTCAATGTACGGAGGAGAAGCTGCCAGTCATATGCATTAAAACGATTACCGTTTTTGAGTCCAAGTTGTGATGGACGATTTCCAGGCATTATATGACCAACAAATCGGCCTTCTCCTTCTACCAATTCAAACGAAGTGGTTACAGTGGTTTCTTTGAATTGAATGGTTACTTCTTCACCCAGCTGGAAAGTATTAGATTTTTTTCCCTGAACAAATATGGATATGTCATCAGATCGAGTGAATGAGAGAACAACTTCCTTTTTTTCCTCTTTATGCTCCACATCAACTTCTGGTGGAAGTTCGTAGTTTAGCTGGATGGAGTGAGACTCTATCTCTCCAATTAACTCTGTATAATTACCGCCTTGTGCAACTAAAGAAATCAGAGATTGACCATTCAGAAAAAGACAATGCATAGGAAGAATTCCCTTCCATAAGCTATCGAGTTTATTACCTCTATGATTTAAAGCAGACAGTGAACATAAATCATCACTGAAAAGAGACCACTGTTTTGAACCGATGCTACCATTCAGTTTAACTGGCAAGGTCTTCTCTGGAAAAATGTTGTCATGAGGCTGAATCAGAGTAGCGTGCAAATGGACGATTGAATTTTCATCTAACCTATTTGAAATAGTTTGGGTAGAACTACACATATAATAATCATACAAAGTCACTTCGGGACCTTGCTTCATGAAGTATTGTTGAAAACAAGGTCCGATATATGTTTTCAGTCTAGAGTCGTAGGTGTTGCATAAGTGTTCCCAAAACTTTGGCCAGCCAGAGTCGGAAAGTGATCTACCTAGCAGCTGCAATGAAAGAAGAATATCGCCTATGGAGGATGGTGAGTACCAATCGGTATTTTGGGTATCAATTTCGAGTAGCTCAAGAACTTGTTCCGATTGAGCTTTTAGACTGTGGTCACTAAAAAGATCTCCAAATGAAGATAATGAGGAGGAAAGTTTTAATGTGTAATGATAGGGAAGAGCTTTTTCTTCTGCAGTACATAGACTACGTTGAATCAGCCCATTAACAGCTCTTTGGAGTCTTTCATTTAAGTGACTACCAAGTACCTGGCTAAACTGTTGAAGGATCCAATAAAAAACAGGAAGGAGATTGATAGAAAGAAGTCTGTCCTTACAACGGGGATACTCATGCAGATAGATTGGAAAGTTGCCTTGAGATGCAACCTCATCAAAATTCTGGAAATGTAGTATTTTTTCAAGTAAATCTTTTGCTTCTTGGATACTCTCAACAGATTTATTTTTTAGTAAAGCGTATGCGAAAATGACATTTTCAAGAATAGGTATCGATTGTGCGCAGCCTTCAATATGATAGTTATAGTGCACAAAGCCCGTTTGCTCAGACAACCTTTCCCTACCCGCTTGGAGGGATAATTCGTTAAAATGTCTTATTATGTCATCGATATTCATTATATTCTTACTCCACCAGCAATTTCAATATTCTGCCCGGTTATACTTCTTCCTGAATCGCTCATTAAAAAATACACCATCTCAACAACTTCAGATAGCTCCACAGTTCTACCCATGGGTAAGTTTGAAATCTCCTTGGGTAGGTCAAAAGAATTTTCGAGATATCCTGGAGATATCATGTTGACATTCACATGTTGTTGCGCAAGTTCCTTGGCTAGCGATTTAGTCATTCCAAGTAGTGCTTGTTTTGTGATGAGGTAGGCTGGACTGTAGGTGTTAGATTTTTGCGTATCGAGCCCGGCAACTCCGATATTGAGAATGGATCCTTTTTGCTTGATAACTGAGTCTGATAATCCCTTGGTGATCAGAAAGGGTGCGTTCACATTGATGTTAAATAGATCATACCAATTCTCTTCAGATGTGTTGAGAAGGCTATCAACAATATAGTGTCCCACGTTGTTTACAAGATGAGTGATAGGAATGTTAAGATCTAATACACCATTAATGAATTTTTCTGTGGACTCTCTATCGTTGAATTGCCCATGTACTAACTTAACCACCACTCCCCTCTTTTCACATGTAGTTTTCAGTTTCTCCGCTGCAGACTTGCTCCTGTTGTAGTGAATGATGAGGGAGTACCCTCCATCCGCGAGACGATGGGATAATGCTGCTCCGAGGCCTCTTGCTCCTCCTGTTACGACTACCCAACTCACGAAATCTTCTCTAACTCCACAAAAGAACAGTTGGCGGCCGGAATTGCAGAAGGCTTTTCAACTCTAATTTTCGACGATTTAATGGGGTAAATGTTGTGGAGATGTTCAAGGACTTCGTAGGCATAGCTTTCGATCAGTTGATACTTGCCTTGTCTAGCGATTTGCTCACAAGCATTAGCCAATTGAATATAGTCGATTGCATTTTTGAAGTTATCAGTAACACAAAGGGAAATGTTGTAAACAATCTTCAAATCGACATAAATATGTTGAGTAACGCACCGCTCGAACTCTTCTACCCCTATGATGCATGAAATCTTAAGCTTTGAGAACCCAATAGTTCCAAGCAAAATACTATCCTTAGTGGTTTTTTCTGAAAGCTTCATACCAGTCCAGTAATTTGTACACCTCGCGGTTCATCTTTTTTGTTCGAGCCTCTTCTAACGTCAACCAACAATACTCATAGGCCTCATCATTTAGCGATACATCACTTTTAGATACCCCTTCAGCTATTTCGGCAATGTAATCGTGCATTACGAAGTGTTTTGGGTCGTGATACTCGTCATTAAAAATAGAGTCTTGACAAATAGCGAATTGAATATTTTTCAAAGCCAGCCCAGTTTCCTCCATAATCTCTCGTTCAAAAGCGCTTTCACGAGATTCACCCAGTTCCACTTTTCCTCCTGGAAGAGTGTACAGATCACTCCATTTTTGTGAACGCACGAATAAAATTGTTCCGTCAGAAGCGAGGATGAGCCCCCCGACTGTGGTAAGTGGAAATTGACATGATGTTTTCATGAGACCTCTTTCTTTAATGTTTTTTCAAGAGCCTGCTGCAGCCCCTCTATAATCCCTAAGTCACTTGCGGGAGGAGCAATAATATCAGCAATAGACAGAACTTGTTGCGGAGCAGTTTGCATACCAATGGCAATGTTGGCTTTTTCCAACATAGGAACATCATTAAGATCATCACCCCCAGCTATTGTGAAGTCGCAACCTGAAATGAGAGACTTAAGCGTAAGAAGAGCCTCCCCTTTGTCGACTTTAGAGTGGGTCCCCTGGACAACATAGTAGTTGTCATCAAATGGGTCGCGAATTACGGGAGCGTGTAGTTGTAATTCACTTGAAATTTTCTCTGCCATGCGTTCAGCACTCTCTTTCTTACCAAAACACTTTATAGAAGGAAAATTGGAAATGGGAAGTTCCTCGTAACTTTTTACTTCAACCCACTTTTCTCTAAACCCAGAAACTCGTCTTTCGAGATATGATAGGGTTTCAGGGCTATATCTTTCGGGACGGTAGTAGCATACATCGTCAAACTCATATCCACCATATACAGCATAATCGGAAGGTTCATCTTTACAGATGTCATCAAGCTTTTGAAAGATTCCTGGGTGAAGGTACTTCTTTGCCAAAATCTTACGAGAGGGCATCTCAACAATAATAGCGCCATTGTGTATCGCGAAGAAGTATGGAATGGAAAGTG